>JARRJQ010000262.1:0-8148 GCA_037388985.1 Desulfobacterales bacterium
CAATAGCTGCGTTGTGAGCCTCCTTAAAATGCTCACATACTTAAACGGATGCTGCGCTTTTGCGTCGACTCACGCCTTACTCTTGGGCGTGATCTACTATTTTTGAGATAGGTTCGACTTTATTTTGGAAAGGGCTTCAGGCCGCGGATCAAGCGCTGCGCTATTTCTCCTCCGCGTGCCTTGATCTCGGCTAAGATCTAAAACCTTTAAAAGCCATTCTAAAAATGCTATTTTTTTGGAAAGGAGCAAACCAATTAAATTTTTGTCAACACCGGCTCAATTCGTTCCAGGGCCCAATCGATCTCTTCTTTGGTGATGACCAGCGGGGGTGCAAAACGGATCGTGTTTGCATGGGTCTCCTTGCAAAGCAACCCCTTGGACATCAGTACTTCGCAGTACCTGCGTCCCCCTCCGGCCTCGGGGGTCAGTTCAACCGCCAGCATAAGTCCGCTGCCCCGAATTTCTTTTATGTGAGGTGCTCGGATCTTCGACAGGTTGGCCAGAAAATAATCTCCCATCACCGCGGCGTTTTCGATCATATGCTCTTCGATCAAAACCTTCAGTGCGGTTCTGGCAACCGCACAGGCCAGGGGGTTGCCGCCAAATGTGCTGCCATGCTCGCCGGGGCGCAGAACATCCATAACCTCTTTGTTGGAAAGCACTGCCGAAATGGGATAAAAACCTCCCGAAAGCGCCTTGCCGATGAGTGTCAGGTCAGCTTCAATGCCCTCATGTTCTTCGGCCAACAGTTTACCGGTCCTCCCTAAACCGGTCTGAATTTCATCCAGAATCAAGACGACGTTGTGATGCGAACAAATGGACCGGACTTTTTGCAAATAGCCGTCTGGCGGGATAATGACACCGGCCTCGCCCTGGATGGGTTCGACCATAAAAGCCACGGTTTGCGGGGTGATTGCAGCCGCAAGGGCGTCCGCATCACCAAAGGGGATAATTTTAAATCCGGGAGTGAAGGGGCCGAAATTTTCCCGTGACGGTTTATCGGTGCTGAAACCGACGATGGTAATGGTTCGCCCATGAAAATTATTTTCACAAACGATAATTTCGGCTTTATTCGCAGGAATTCCCTTTACCAGATAACCCCACTTGCGGACGGCCTTGATGACCGTTTCCACGGCCTCTGCGCCGCTGTTCATCGGCAATACCTTGTGAGAGTTGGTCAACGAACAGAGCTCCTTGTAAAGCAAGCCCAATTGATCATTACGAAAGGCCCTGGAGGTCAGTGTCAGCTTCTTTGCCTGTTGCATCATGGTGGCCATGATTTTGGGGTGACAATGGCCCTGATTGACCGCCGAATACGCTGACAGGCAGTCCATATATTTGTTGCCCTCGACATCCCAGACCCAGATGCCTTCACCTCGGTGTAAGACCACATCCAGAGGTTTGTAGTTATGCGCACCGAATTCTTGTTCCAGGTTGATGTAATCCTGCGGTTTCATGGAAAGTCCTCCTGGTTAAGCCCTTGAAATACAAATTGTTGCAGCATGTTTAAACATTATTTCACACCCGGCCGGACGGGTCAATATGATGGTACCCCTTGTCGGTTGTCTCTCCCTTGGAATGGCTTAGATCAGGGAAATACACAACAAGCAGGGCGCCGAGAAACGCGCTGCTCCCAGCGTATGCACTAGAGCGTAAATATTTTTCCAGTAAAGTTTGCCACTGGTAATTTTTTGAAAATGCAAAAATTTAACCACTGATTAAAAAAGTATAAAGTATTACTTGACACGTTACACTAAACACTATATACATCCATTATCTGACTCTCATCCGATACCAAGCAAAGGAGATCGGAATTGCTCCCAATGGAAAATAATTTAAAATCCGGCAGATCAATGCTGCGGATGAAAGAGCTGGTCGAGGCGACCGGCGTTCCTAAATCGACGATTCTGCATTACCTCGGCAAGGGTCTGCTTCCAGAACCACGGAAAACCAGCCCAAACATGGCCTATTACGATCCTGTCTGTGTGAGCCGCATTCAATCCATCCAGCATTTACAGCGCCGCCATCGCCTGTCTTTGTCTGAGATCAAACAGATGCTGGATAAGAAAGACGATCATCTGGATTTTTCAATATACAACGAATTGGACACCATTATATTCGGGCGGGCGCAAGATAGGCGCTTTTTAAATGCAGCGGAATTTTGCACAGCCACCGGATTAAATAGGGAACAGCTCAAAGGCTTGCTGGAAGCTAAATTGCTTCTGCCGCTCGAAGAAAATCGCTTCGACCCCCAGGATATCGCCATGGGCAAAATGTACGCTGCGGTATCCGGCTTTGGCCTCAGCAGTGAGGATATGGCTGAATATGTCGAACTGTGCGAAAAAATCGTGGACCAGGAAATGGCGATTCGGGAACGCCTGACCCATCACCTACCCTATGATGAGGATGCAGCGCTAACCATCGAACTGGTTAAATCCGCCCGCATGATAAGGTCTTACGTCATCGACCGTTTGTTTCAGCACCGGGTGGCCGCTATGAAAGATCTTAAAAGTTCAAAAGAGAAGCAATGAAAAAACGATTGGAATATTTTCCATTTATCGCGGCAACCGCTTTTTTGGTTTTGGGCAAAATATTTAAGTTTGAAACCGCCCCGCTGAAAGCAACCACCTTAATTTTAAGCGTATCCGCTGTAGGGGCACTGGTCTATCTCAGGCGTTTCAGCCCGGCTTCAGCCATACATAAAGGCATGGTCGCCTTTTTGGTGCTGACCGCCCTGGCTTTTTGGGTCTGGCCGGACACCGCCGGTAAATTAATATCGACCTATCCGACCGCAGCGCTGTATGGGATATTATTTCTGGTTGCAATTGTACCGCCGCTCATGGGGCGGGAGGTATTTACGATGCATTTTGCCCGCAAAACCACACCGGAGGCGGTATGGCAAACCGACATTTTTAAAACCATTAATTACCACCTGAACGGTTTATGGGCCGCCTTGTTTTTCTGCAGTTTTGCGTCCGGACTTCTGCCGGGTATCGCAGGTTTCAAGAGCCCTGTTTTAAAAATCATTTTCGAGCTTTTATTGCCCGCCGCTCTGATGCTGGGCATCGGCTTGGCGGTTACCCGGCGCTATCCGGATTATTACCAGCGCAAACTGGGGCTGACACCGGTTGGAATGGCTGAGTCCGGACGCCGAAAAGACATTGACGCCCAGCACACACGGAATGATCTGAATTTCATTGCATCTCAATTTATATCCCTCAACAAAATGGAGGAACCCAAAATGCCCGAAAATCCAACCATAGTTGCCATCGACGGCTCACCCCATGCCGGGATGGGCAATACATCCCTGATGATCGAGATGCTGCGGGACCCGTTATCGGAGGAAGGATTTAATCTTGAAATCATCCATCTATCTGAAAAAGAGATCAATTACTGCTACGGATGCGGTTTCTGCATTGAAAGAGGTAAATGCTGGATCGAAGATGATCATCGCGCCATCGTAAACAAATTGCTTTCTGCCGATGGAATCATTCTGGGATCACCGGTATATTTGCAGCATGTGACCGGTCGAATGAAAACATTTCTGGACCGCAGCCTGGCATATGGGCACAAACCCCAGCCGACCTGGAAGCCCGGTCTGGCGGTGTCGGTATCGGCCGGTTTGGGTGAAACTCAGACTGCTGAATATCTGGCCGGGCTTCTGCGCGTATACGGTGCCTTTGCGGTCGGAAAATTAACAGCCCTGGCCGCCGCGCCGGGCGAGTTTGTCGGCAGGCAAACCGTCGAGACCAGAGCACATGATTTGGCCCGCGATTTGGCCCGCGCAATAAAAGAAAAGCGCCGCTGGCCGGCTAGCGATATGGACCTGCGCTTTTATCAGTTCATGGGCGATTTGGTTAAAAACAATAAAGACCGGTTGATGAAACACGATTTTAAACACTGGCAGGCACATGGCCTTTTTGACGGTTTTGAAAAATACATTCAGCAAACGACCCATAAACTAAATTATAATCCGGAGGCCAAGGATGCCTGGATCAGGCAGTTAATCAGCCAGCACAAAAAGAAAAAGGAGGGCAAAAAAATGGGGGTTTACCCCCCACCGAAAAGTCGGGGGCCGCAGGAGGTTAAAAGCTGCAAGGAGCTATTGCAAATGATGCCGCGGGGATTCAATGCGGCCGAAGCCAACGGCCTTGAAGCCATCTACCAGTTTGAAATCAGCGGCGAGGAAAACTTCACGGCCCATCTAAAAATCAGCAAGGGTCAATGCGGCTATCACGACGGACCGGCGGACAATCCCGGGGTTATCATTAAAACCCCGGCCGCTGTCTGGCTGGCGATATCGAAGGGTGAGCTGGATGGTCAGCAGGCTTTTATAAGCGGAAAATATAAAGCCGAAGGCGATCTCAGCCTGCTGCTAAGCTTGAAATCACTTTTTGCCGATTAAAAAGAGTCCGAATCGCAGCCGTTTCTGTTCGGATACAAAAAGCCCCGGTAGCAGGACTCGCAGATCACATAGCCTTCACCACTGATCTGTTCCGAAAAAGATTTTAAATCCCGATGGCAAAGAGCACATCTGGTTTGATCGACAGCAACGGAAACAGCCGAAAGCTTTTCCAAGCTGTCCTTGTTTAGATCCATTTTTGCTCCTCTGGTTCCTATCCAGATTTAGGTTCGAATACACTTAACCACCTACTCTGTTTGGCAATTAACATGCCAGATCCGTCCGGAAGCGGATTAATAAAAAATTTAGTATAATTTCAACACAGTATCGTAAAAACGCCATTGGTTCCGCGCAACTTTGAATATGACATAATTGTAATAAACTTGGTCATTTGATTACAAATTCGTAATATTTGTCAAATATCGACAACTTAATGCCCAACACTTTCGAAAGGCGGAGATCGATGATCCGGTTGTCGCCGGTCTCATTGAAAACAGTAAAAGATTGAAAAATTAATCTTTGTGTTTTACAATAACCGATAATCAATAACCACATAATTCCGGATCGCTTATAACAGAAACGACCCGCAAATTCCAGAGTTAAATTTTTTTAAAAGGAGATTTATAGATGCATGTTTTCCGAATAAGACAGGCCATTTATCTGGCCATCGGCTCAACGATTCTACTGGTATCAACCCTCACTTTCGCCGCAGACAAAAAAGCACCTGCCAATAAGGTGGCTGTGGTCAACGGCGTTATCATCAGCCAGGGTGAATTTGATCGAGGACTCGAACTGAATAAGAAACGCCTTGCATCGAGAGGAAGACAAATTCCTGAGGAACAAATGGCGAAGTTCAGAAATGAAGTGCTGGACGAGATTATCAATATGGAGTTGCTTTATCAAGACAGTAAGAAAAAAGGAATTGAAGTGAAACCTGAAGTGTTTTCAAATCAATTTACAGCGTTCAAGCAACAATTTTCCGACGAAGATGAATATAATAAATGGATAAAGGAAAATAATTTTACAGAAGCTGATTTTATAGATGAATTAAAACACATAATCGCTATCCGGGAGTTAATTGACAAAGAAGTTACCGAAAAAGTGAAAATCAGTGACGATGAAAGCAAACAATATTATGATACGCACCCGGAATTTTTCAAACAGCCCGAGCAGGTAAATGCCAGCCATAGCGGCAATCTGGGCTATTTTCGGCGCGGCCAGATGGTTAAGCCTTTCGAGGATGCGGCTTTTAAATTGAAGCCCGGTGAGACCAGCGACATCGTCGAAACGCGCTTCGGATACCACTTGATTAAAGTCGTTGATAAACAGCCCGAAAAAACGCTGGCTTACGCCGAGATCAAAGATCGGCTCAATGAGCTTTTAAAGAAACAGAAGCTGGAAACTGAAGTCGACCTTTATATCGAAAATCTTCGCAAAGATGCCAAGATAGAGAAATTTCTATAGTCGACTGCAGGCATCTCATCGACAATTTGTTGCCAACGACACAAACGGTTGCTCGCAAGGACAAATTCTAGGCGATTGACTTTTTAAAATCAGGAGGTCCACCATGGCAGTCAAAATTGCCTGGAACAGTCATGCATGTTTTTTAATTGAAACCCATCAGACCAAACTGCTGATTGATCCTTTCATCTCTGATAACCCCCTGTCACCGAAAAAGGCGGATCAGATTGAAGCCGACTATATCCTGGTATCTCACGGTCATGGTGATCACCTGGGAGATACCGTTAATATCGCTAAACGGACCGGCGCAACTGTCATCTCAAATTATGAAATCCAAACCTGGCTGATCAACCAGGGTATCCAAAATGTGCATCCGCAACACATCGGCGGCGGATTTGATTATCCCTGGGGCCGGGTGAAGCTGACCATCGCCCATCATGGATCAGGCTTGCCGGATGGGTCTTACGGCGGAAATCCCTGTGGGTTTCTGCTTTACATCGAGGATAAAAAAATCTATCACGCCTGTGACACGGGCCTGTTCTATGACATGAAGCTCATCGGTGAGGAAGGAATCGACCTAGCTATCCTGCCCATCGGTGATAACTTCACCATGGGCCCCGATGATGCGTTGCGGGCCGTCAAACTGATCGAACCCAAACAGGTGATACCGATTCATTACGATACATTTGAGGTCATCAAACAGGACCCCCACGCCTGGGCAAAACGGGTGGAAAAGGAGACGACCGCAAAGGCCATTGTCATGAAGCCGGGCGAATCACTGGACCTCTAAAGGAGCAAAAAAATGTCTGCTTATTTTGGCGCAAAGCTTCAAAGGCAAATTCGCAAGCGCGCTTTTGCGCACCGGGACAGGCTGCAGCGTGAAAAACAAAGAAAGCAGGCTATCCAGCACACCCTGGACGCCCTGCATGAAGTCACCGAACTATCCCGATTGGAACTGGAAGCCATCGCGCAGGATGCGCAGCTATCCTGTGCGTGTCTCGATGAAAATTTTTTCTCGATCAAAAATCAAATTCTTGTGACATGCGCAATAGCCGGTTTCGTTATCCTTTTAGGCTGGCTGTTGATCAACGCTTAACAATTCAATCTTGCACCCAATCGAGCGCCGGCCTCACATAATCATCCGGCATGGTCAGCATCAGCCAGCGTCTTTGCAGCCTGACATCCGCAAAGCTGATAAACGGGATATCCTCGGCCCGGCCGGCAAAACGATCCTGCCACTTGCTAAGCTCGGTATCAGGTCCATCCGTATCGATCAGAACCCCATCCAGACTGGATAATTTTGCAAAATCCTGGATTTGCGGCAGCCTGTTTTTCTTCCACCAAAACACCTGACGCTGCATATCACGATTGAATCTCCGCCTGGCATCCCGAGAAACCAGCGTAAACAGGATCGCTCGATTGCCTTCTCTGGCGAACAGGTAACGCAAATCCTGGTCGAGAAAGTGCGGGCGCTGCAGCTTGGCAGCTGATAAAAGAGCGCCTATATCCGGCTGGTGTTTTGGTTCCAGGAAAATAATCTCAACGGGCGTAAACGGATTGGCTGCGGATAAAACGTTTATCGCCGTTTTGATAACACCGGAGTCCGACAGGCCGGGATGGATAAAAATCTGATAGGGCTGGGTCAACCGTTTCGCCAGGGCCTCCAATTGAGAAACTGACCGATTGTCATTCAGCTGAACCTTGGCAACATATCGTTGCCTGCCAATCTTTACGGCGATGTCTTGCGCATTGGCCGGGATACTTTTTCGGCCGAGCTTCCAGGAGACATCCAGATCCGGCATGGGGTATAAAACAACATCCAGGCGAGCTTCGGCATGGTCAAAGGCCATCAGCATGTCATCAGCGCAAAAGCTCGGATTTTCAAGCAGCGTATAGGGCGGTGATTTTTCAAACCGCAAACCCAGCTCATCGCAACGCAACCGAAAATCGGTCCCCGGCAAAACCGATAGCGGAAAAACCTGAACGTCTTCCTGCAGACCATTTTCAATTACGAATTCAATGGTTTTCCTGAATCCCTGCAGGTCGTCCCCGGGCAACCCCACAATCAGATCAATTGCCGGCACAATGCCTCTCTCTTTTAAAAGCGTTGCACCCTGTGCGAATCTTTTGATGCGAGTCGGGCGGTTCATGATTTGCAGCGCCCTCGGGTTGGTGCTTTGCAGCCCGATTTCAAACCAGGAAAAACCCGAGGCGGCAAATCGGTCGGCCAATTGCACATCAACGGCTTCGGCCCGAAATTCACTGATGACGGTCAGACGCCGCTC
>JARRJQ010000263.1:0-8168 GCA_037388985.1 Desulfobacterales bacterium
ATTGGCCACTACGAGATCCGCGAAAGAGGCCCCGACCGATTCAAGGCCTTTTCGCAGGTTTTCCAAGGTCTCACGAGCCATCCCCACATACCGGAAGAATTCGCAAATATGCCGAAGGATATGGAGGGGCAGGCTCGTGAGACCTTGGAAAACCTGCGAAAAGGCCTTGAATCGGTCGGGGCCTCTTTCGCGGATCTCGTAGTGGCCAATCGTTTTCTTACGGACCTTTCCATGCAGGATACCCTGAACAAAATATGGAACGAATATATGGGAGACAACAAACCGACCACGACGACCGTTCAAGTGGTTCAGCTTGCAACCGATCCGCGTTGTTTACTAGAAGTCAATGCGATCGCGGTGGTTGACTAAAAGTGGTTTAAAAATCCCATCTCCCCGCTCAATAGAGCGGGATTTCGCATCAATTGAAATATTGTTAAGGTGCTCAAAAGGCCCAATGGCTGCGTTGCAGGCCTCTTTTATGGCTCATCCCGCCTGCGGCGGGACTGCGCTTTCTCGATCGGCCTGCGCTTGTTGATCACCTTTAGTTAAAAGATCAGTAGTGAAGTCCCGCTATAAAGCGGGGCCCTTGAACCTGATCTGAGGTTTTGAAACCACCTCTAGCGGAACAAGGAGAATTGCCATGAATGACTATACAAATGAGGATCTCGTCTCAGGGAGTTTTGTACTGACACCCTCTGCCGGGAAAAAGCTGATCGGCAAGGCCGTCGCCGCCCTGCCAGAGGTGCAGCATGCCTATAAAAATGGGAGGCTGTCCATCGCAAACGGCACGACGACCAGTTATGTCATCGAGGCCCTGATCGGCAAACCGGTTCAAAAGTTCGAATATTGTGTCGGTGTTGTTACGGAGGGTAAGTTCGCTGAAAACCCGGATTCGGATCATACCCTCATGATGTGGGAGAAGGGCCGGGAGATGAAAGTTCCCTTTCCTGATTTCATGAAAGAATTTCAAAAATATGAAAAAAATGATGTCTTTATCAAAGGCGCCAATGCCATTGATCCTCATGGTTTTGCCGGAGGGATTCAAACAAATCCCATGGGCGGCTCCTGGGCAGGAGCCTTTGGAGTGATCACTGCCCGGGGACTTCATTGTATCGTGCCGGTCGGCCTTGAAAAGATGATTCCCTCCGTTATTGAGGCCTCAAAAAAGCTGGGCCAGTTGCGGCTGAAGTATACTCTGGGCGATCCGCCGGGAATGATCCCCCTGACATCCTTTAAAGTCGTTACGGAAATCCAGGCCTTTGAGGTGCTGACCGGGGTCAAGGCGACCGTTGTTGCGGCAGGCGGAATAGGGGGATGTGAAGGCGCAAGGGCCTTTGTGGTTGAGGGCGATGAGGGCCAGATCCAAAAGACCTTTGACCTCGTCAAGGAGGTCCATGGTGAACCTCCCGTCGCCGTGACCGGCAGGGTCAAAAGTAAATTAAATTTGCCGGAATAGAGATGAATTGCTGTTCTGAAAAGGCCCACTAATAACGACAAAGGAGAAAAAAGTCTGATGGCCAGGAGCAAAATGGATTGTAAGGCCGCACCAAGTTAAATTTGCAATTCCATCCTTCGGCACCAGTCAATTAAAAAGGCGCAACCTCAAGGTTGCGCCTTTTTTTGTTTTGAATATAAATCTGCCAGTGCACCCCTACTTTAATGAACATTTAAAACATATAAATAGAACGGACGCTCCCCCTTACCCTACCCTTATCCCTTTTTCTGTTATTTCAAGACCGAACCTTTCATTACTTAATTTAATCAATGATTTTAAATAATGATACTTTTTTGTGTATAATAATAATTGACAAATCGGTTTGAGTAACTAGGTTGTTATTCTAAAGGGGGTCGCTTTTCAACCATTAACGATAGAGGAGTTTACGACGATTAAAAATGAGTGAATTAAACGGCATAAAAAACGAAATATATACATCGATTCAATCCTTGCTGCTGGTGCTGTCACTGGCCATGCTTTTGGGAGTCATGGGCTGGTTGATCGGGGGACAGACGTTTGCGCTGATGGCTGTTGGTGCGGTCGTTTTGCTTTACCTGATTCACCCCATGGTGTCTCCGCAAGTCATCCTCAGATTGCAAAAGGCGCGCCGTTTGCACGATCATGAGGCACCGCAGCTCTTTGCCCAATTGCAGGCACTGGCTGAGCGTGCCCGGTTGCTCCGCCCGCCGATGCTGTATTATATCCCCGCTGAAACAATGAATGCCTTCAGCGTCGGCAACCGAGAATCTGCCGCCATTGCGCTCACCGACGGCCTTTTGCGCCGTCTGGACATCCATGAAATCACCGGCGTACTCGCCCATGAAATCAGCCATCTTCGTCACAACGACATGCGCATTATGGGCTTTGCCGGACTCACCAGCCAGCTGATTCACATGCTTTCGCTGCTTGGCCAGATTCTTTTATTTCTCAACCTGCCCCTGCTGCTCTTCGGTCACTATAGCATCAGCTGGACCGCCATTTTGCTTTTGATTTTTGCACCGACTATCAGCGCCATCTTGCAGCTTGCCCTTTCGCGAACACGTGAATACCGGGCTGATATAGGTGCTGCGAGGTTAATGGAGGACGCACGGCCGCTGGCGTCCGCGCTGGCCAAAATGGAAACCTATCAAAATGGATTTTTAAGGAGAATCTTCTGGCCGGGTTATCGGCAAATACCCGAAGGCTCCCTGCTGCGAACCCACCCGCACACGAAAAAAAGGATCCGGCGTCTGCTGGAAAACCAGGTTTACCGGAGCGATGATAATCACTACCCGGAAGTGTCATCAAGACCGGGTTACTCCGCCAGGGCGGCTATGCGGTTTCCCGCGCGATAATACCGCACCTTTATGATTCAATGCAGAAAGAAGCCATATGCAATCAAATATTTTTCTGATTTTTTGTCTGGTATTGCTGTGCATTATCCTGTTGTGGCTGTGGATTAAAAATCGTTAAGATTACAGGCCATCATCATTAATTTGAAAAGGCATTTTCTGGGTAAGCTGGAGAATGAAACACAGAGACTCTTAGCCGGGGTAATTGTAAAATAATCTAAAACTTCATGCTCTAGGGTGGGTCAATTTTGGACGCAGATTGGTACATGTAATCCTAATGGGTTGCGGTTTTTCTATTTTGACTGGTTGCGGATAGGTGAATGAATACCCAAAATTTTCTATAGATAATCGTTATGTTTAATCGAATTGAAATGTGGCTCGCGCTGAGGCAATAACCTACTTCATTGATACCATGCTATACGGCGTCACCCCCGATCCATTCACCAATCGTCGCACCGACGGTGGCGTTCACGGCCGCCCATTTTAAACCGACGAAAATCTGAGGCAATGCCGCAGGTAAGCGAACCTACCACAAGACCATCATCGGACCTGCACCGGTCGACTGGCTGAATTGGTTCAGTTCTTTTGACAGAGAGGTGAATCCGAGGATAGCGTTGAGCAAAATCGGGAAAAAGCACAATAAGAATACGATAATAAATTTAGGCATCAAGCCGAATCCGAACCAGGTAACAAACAATGGCGCCAATGCAATCTTCGGAACGAGCTGCAACGCCACTGTGCTCGGGTATAAGGTTTTGCGTAGAAACACGGAAAATGCGATGATCAAAGACAACGGAACACCCAATACCGCCGAGAGAATAAATCCGCCGAAGCTCTCAAAACCAGTAACCCAGGTATATTTCAGAATGAGCGGTAAATTTGCAAACAGTTTTACAATGATGGATGACGGTTTTGGAAGCAAGTAGACCGGAATATTAAAAATCCTCACCACCGCTTCCCACAGGCTAAAAAACAGGATTAGATAAAAAATCGAGATTCTGGATCCTGAAAGCCATTTTTGTCTCATATTGCTCTTTGCCTAACGTCGTTTGTCCAGTCGCGCTATTTTTCATTTAGCGCTGATTTTAGCCCTGCCGTTGTTACATTTACCTGAAATCCATCCGCTGTGATTCATGCCAGGGCATCAATCTCATCTCCACGAGCACCACTAAAAAATATACCAAAAGACCCAAGACTGTTAACATAAATATGGCAGCCAGCGCCAATTCCATTTTGAATTCGCCTGAAGCGACTTGAATATAATATCCTAAACCGGCGTTACCACCAATCCATTCGGCGATTGTAGCTCCCACCGTGGCATTCACTGCGGCGCCTTTCAACCCGACAAATATCTGGGGTAACGCTGCCGGTAGTCGGATTTTCCAAAACGTGGTCCAAACGTCTGCACCAGTCGACAGGCTGAATTGCTTTAATTCAGTACTCAAAGACATAAATCCGAAAATACCGTTGATCAATATAGGGAAAAAACAAACCAGAAACACGACCAGCATTTTGGCCGGGAAAGAAAAACCGAACCAGATGACGAAAATAGGTGCAAAAGCTATTTTGGGCACCATTTCGAGTGTAACCGCAGCAGGGTACAAGGTGCGTCTCAAGATTTCAGAGAAAGCCACCAGAATTGCCAGCGGTATCCCGAGCACAGCGGCAATGGCATACCCCACTATGGTTTCATTGGCTGTTACCAGGGTGTGATGCCAGATCAAACCGAAATTGGCGGCAAACTCTCTAAATACCGTTGATGGCGGTGGTAAAATGTAGAGCGGGACTTCAAGTATCCGGATGGCTGCTTCCCAAAGTATGAAAAAAAGCACACCGGTCGAAAAGGGAAGATAGGTATCTTTGATAAAGGCCGTCAATTTGACAGCAACCCCGTCCGAATGCGTGGTTATATTTTTGACGATTGACGTCATGTATGACAGCCCTTAAGGTATCAATTCGTGTTCATCACGGCCACTTGATTATCGGGTAAAAAAGATTTGTACTGGGTTAGCGAGCCACCTTTATCAAAGTTGGTGTTAACCTATCGATATATGGGCAGTCATAAAATATGGTGTTTCCCCGATTATCCACTAGATTACCCCATAGCTCATAAAAATGTTTGAAATTTCCTTTATATAGGCATGAAATTCGTCACCCTGTAATACATCGAAATCCCGCGGTCTTTGTAGACCGATGGTTATTTCACGCTCAATTTTGCCTGGACGGGGCGAGATTACGATCACGCGGTCGGATAGCTGGACCGCTTCGGATATGTCATGTGTGACGAACACGAAGGTCTTTTGAGTTTCGATCCAAAGGTTTTCCAAGTCCCGGCGCAATTGTTCGCGGGTCATGGCATCCAAAGCACCCAATGGTTCGTCCATCAATACCAGTGGTGGGTCATGCACCAGGGCCCGGCAGAAGGCGGTTCTTTGCTGCATCCCTCCGGAAAGCTCATAGGGGTGATGGTGGGTAAATCTTTCGAGTCCCACCGAGGACAGGAGTTCCTTGGCCCGATCCTCATATTCACTGACCTTGAGTTTGCGCATCTCCACCTGAAGCAGCACATTGCCTAGTACATCCCGCCAATCGACCAGAACAAGGTCTTGAAATACGATACCGATGTTGGTCTGAGGCTTCACCACGGGTTTTCCGTCAATTTGGATTTTTCCTTCCGTGCACTCCAGGAGTCCAGCAATCATCATTAGCAGCGTGCTTTTTCCGCAACCGGAAGGACCTAGCAAGGATATAAACTCACCTCTGTTAATACTTAAATCGACTGGACCAATCGCATGCACCGGTCCTTTCTCCGATTGGTAGGTCTTGCTGACGCCCTCCAGATTAATAAACACATCCACAGTCGCTTGCTCCCTGAAATGATATGGTTATAGACTTACGGAGATCCAATTTCACAAAGATAGAAAAAAAGCCACCCGGTAATCGTGAAGCCACCGTTAAGGCTGGGTAACTTAATTCCTGAAAGCGTATAGCGGGCACAGATTAATCCGTGCCCGCTGTTTTTCTTTCTTCTGCGCTATTGGATAAACTTGTTCGTATAGAACTCGGACGCACTCATGTCTGTTTTAAGGCCTTTGTACTCTTTAAAGAGATTTAAAGCACTCTCCCAATCCTTTTCTACATTGAGACCCACTTTCTTTTCTTTGTTGTTGGGGGAAATGAGGATGGACAGCGTTACGTCCAATACCTGGAGGGCTTGTTTGGGTTGAACGGCTGCTTCGCCAGCCCAGTTTACCAAGGACGCAATACATGCATCAGGGTTTGCTTTGGCCGCCAGGACCGACTTTACCGTCGCACGCACGAAACGCTTGACCAGGTCAGGATCGTTTTTGACCGTGTCTTTGTTGGCCACAATAGAGTAGCCGGGTTGATACACTCCGTAGTCCGCGTAATTGAAGATGACTGGCGCCGGGGCGTTATTGGCCTGGATTTCGGCAGGCTTGTCGTCGATGCCACCCAAGATGCAGGGGGCCTTTTTCTGCAAATAGCTGGGTACCAGAGCGGCTTCAGCAACGTTGATTATTTTGATCTTATTTATATCAACGCCGGCGTTCTTCAGGGCGACCGGGAAGAAAATATTCACCCCCGCGGCAGCAGTGGTCATGACTTCTTTGCCTTCCAGGTCTTTGATCGTTTTTATTCCCGCATCAGGCCAGCAAAGGCAGGCGTCTGTACCGCTGGCATCGATGGTCATCACAGAGATTACCGGTGCGCCCTTAGCCGCCAAATTAAGCATGGCCGCCGATGAGGCGTATGCAAAAGTGTCATTTTTGTTGGCCACCAATCTAACCGCATTCCCGGATCCGTTGCCCTGACGGATTTCCAAATTGATGTTTTCCGCTGCATAAAATCCTTTGTCTTTGCCGTAGAAGAAAATTCCATGGGACCCATACCATAGCCAGTTGGTCCTTAAGGTCACTGTGTCCGCAGCTTCGGCACGGTCAGATACAAAGAAAAATCCTGCCAGTAAACACAGTAATGTAACACTGACAATGAACCTAAATGCTTTTCTCCCTTTCATAATGGAACCTCCTTTTTTTGGGGTTAACGGGTTTAATCAGTACTCGATTAAAAATTCCCTTATAGCACACCCTTTACTGGTGAAATGGGTTAGTCCGATCGCAGAAGATTTTCAAATATCAGCTCCACGGGCAAGCGTTGAGCATGTATCTTTCCCAACCTGTTTTTGATCATAAATAGTTTCTGCATAGATTTTAGATGGCCATTTCCAAATATTCTTTCATGCTCTCCGCAGAACATTCTCTCGGGTTGCCCGCATCAAGATCATTTTTTCTTGAGAGCAGATAATCCACCAACTCGGGAATAGCCGCCTTGTCAACGCCAATACTGCTGAGTTTCTCCGGAAGTTCAATCTTCTGGTAGAGCCTTTTTATCATAACGATAGACTGTCGGGCTGCCTCAGACTGACTCATTCCAGCCGTGTCGACCTCCATCACTTCAGATAGGGCAGCCAGACGCTTTTTGCATTGATCGAAATTAAATTCCATCGCATAGGGCAGCAAAATTCCGGCGGTTGCACCGTGATGGGTCTGAAAAAGGGCTCCGACTGCCTCACTGGCGTGATGGCCTATAATGACATCTACCATCGAAATAGCAATACCGGCTAGTGAACTTGCCCACCCCACTGCGGTTCGGGCAGCCAAATCCTTTCCATCTTTGACGACTTTAGGCAGGTTATTCATAATCAACTTCACGGATTCGAGAGCCAGCAGATCTGAGAAAGGGTGAGCGAGTTTGGTAAGATACGCTTCAACAGCTTGAGCGAGGGCATCCGCTCCAGCATAGGCTGTAAGTTTGGGTGGAACGGTGCTCATTAACTCCGGGTCTATAATTGCAACACGGGGGAAGATATGTTCACTCATAAAACCATCTTTACGTCTGCTGGCTTTATCGGTAATGACTGCATAAAGGGTAACCTCGCTTCCCGTACCGGCAGTGGATGGCGCTGCAACTATCGGCAGCGTATCATCTGGGACCGCTTTTCCCCCGACAAACTCCCAGATATCATTTCCTTCCTTTGCCAATACAGCTATTCCCTTTGCTGAATCCAGAGCGCTTCCACCCCCTAAGCCGACGATGACTTGACTGCCGAGTTCTTTGGCGAATGCCCCTCCTTCATTAATTATTTCCCGGGTTGGATTTGTTTCTATCTTATCAAAAAGATCAACAGCAACGGCTTCTGATTCAAGAATCTGAACAATACGATCAGTAAACCCGGACTCTTTCATGCTTTTTTTGCCTGTTACAAGAAGTGCCCGATCTCCATATTTTTTTACCTGCTTTCCTATTTCCTCAATCTTTTT
>JARRJQ010000264.1:0-8898 GCA_037388985.1 Desulfobacterales bacterium
GATGATCAATTGTTTGAAAAGGGATGCGGTAAAAAATCACTGCAAAAAGCATACAAGTTTTTTGCAAAGAGCTACAAATAGAAGAAAAATTTTTGATATCAACAAGTTAGAGTGCTGATCACCGATCGTATTTTCACTGTTATATTATATCATTCGTCTGCCTTCTTCATATTTTTGGCCTGGAATGTGACAATTATTGTCTTTTTCTCAACGTGGAGCCCTATCCAGATGGCAAAACTGAAATTGAGTTAATCCTCGGAATTTTTACTATAAGTCGATTTGGTGTTGCCGCGATGGAGGGATAATCCCGGAATTACTTCACATAAAAATCAGCTACGGGTTTAAGTTCGACTTCGGGATAAATCTGGCCATGGGCCGGCGGCATGGAATTGTAAACCCACTCGATGTCGATGATTCCTAGTTTCAACAGCTGAAAACGACTATATCCCTGGAAGGTTCCTCTTATCAGCACATCTTCCATTCCCATGGTCAGGCAGAATACGGCAACCTGGGCGCCATTGGGAATGGATTTCAGCTCATTTCCGAAGGCCCGCGTGGAAAACGCCAGCCTGCGACTGTCGGCGGCCTGACACTGGATTACCGGCACGATTTCCGGAAAGCCGTCGGACCCGATGTAAGCGATAAACTTCAAGGAACCGAATTTATTGAAAAGCGCTTCCGCAAAGGGCTTCAGAATCCGTTCTTCATTTCCCGTGGCGGCGCTTCCCTTGGCCAGCTTGCTCAGAATTGCTGACAGAATGATTTGGGGCATGGGCAGGCTCTCGGGTTCGGAAGTTTCGATCAGGTCCAGGTAATGTACCGTGTTGATGCCGAAGTAGGTGTTGTAGCGAAACATGGGAATTTCATTGTAACGTTCATATTCGGGACCCTCCTTCTTCAAGTGGGTCCAGCGTGCCTTTCCACGCCACAATTTCTTATCCATCGTCATAATCAAGAAAGCGATGCGGGGGTTTTGTTGGATATACTGCTTGCTCAAACCCTGGCAGAACTGGCCCAGGGTAAGCTGAGCAGGTTTGGGAGCCATGATCGAGGTGATCAGGGAAATATGGGGCAGCCCTTCTGGATTAACGCAGGCCACCAGTCCGATCTTTTCCGCCGGTTCAAAGGCTTTCATTTCCGGTTCTGTGAAATAATCCCTTTTCTTCAAAGTTCTATCCCTTGCTCATTTGGCGTATTATTTACAGCGAGCCTGGTTGATCCGCTCCAATGAACGATGGCTGGATCGATACCGGAATTTCTGGCAACGGCCGCCATTTTTTCCATGAATGATTTGCCCAGAAGCTCGGTTGCCTTGAAATCCCAGTCCATGTCCAATCGCAAGTACTTGTCCCGGCACAGATTGTTAAAAGCACACAGATCCCAGCGGCTGACAATGCCGTCGAGGTTGGCGGCCATAAACCGGCCGATTCCATGGATATTTTCTTCAGTAGCGGTTGCTTCCGGAATGACCGGAGTCCGAATCCAAAGTTCCTTGGGATACCCCCTGGATTGCATGCATTGCCCCACATAGCCAAGATTCTCCAAGATCTTTTCGTTGGGACTGCCGGTAAAATGGCGATGCCTTTTTGAATCGATCTCTTTGATGTCATAGAGCAACAAATCCGTAAATGGCAAAAGTTCGGCCAGCGAATTTTGAGCGCACAAGCCGCAGGTGTCCAGCGCGGTATGAATAGCTTGCTCCTTGAGCCGCTTTAAAAAATCCCGGCAAAAAGTCGCTTGCAGGGTAGGCTCGCCGCCGCCCAGCGTGATTCCTCCGCCCGACTTTTCAAAGTAAGTCCTATCTTTAAGCACCTCGGCAGTCAATTCTTGCAGCGTCCATTGCTTTCCGATAAGCTCCAGCGCCCCTGCCGGACACTCTTCCCCACAGAGGCCGCAACCCGTGCAGCGTTTCCGATCGATCCGGTTGCCCGCTGCGGTGAACGCCAGGGCATTTTCCGGGCACACTTTCAGACAGGTCTTGCAGCCAATGCAACGATTTGCGATCCAATGCATCTGAGGCTTTGGAGATATGCTTTCCGGATTGTGGCACCAGGCGCATTGAAGGCCGCAGCCCTTGAAAAAGACCGTGGTGCGAATACCGGGACCGTCCTCGGTGGACATTCGCTGAACTTCAAAAATGGTGGCCTTTAATGTTTGCTGATGATTTTCATCCATGCTTATTCCAGCCGTAAACAATAACTAAAATCGCCCATGACTCACTCTTTGGATCACCTCATCCTGCAATTCCTTTCCCACCGCCGTGAAGTAAGCGTTGTAGCCGGTGATTCTGACCAGCAAATGACGATAATTTTGCGGATGTTGCTGGGCATCCCGCAGCATGGCGGGATCAAGCATATTGACCTGCAGGCAGCTTCCGCCGTTTTCGCAATAGCCTCTTAAAAAGGCCTTGAACTTTTGCCGGTGCTCGGGGTCTCCGACAATCACCGGATTGAAAGTAATCGTGTGACTGGCACCGTTGGGCAGGCAATTGCAGAATTCGCCCCAGTAGCCGCAACCATCCGCGGCCTTTCCTCCCAGCACTTTGCCGACGGAATTGGCGTTGGCGGTGGGACCGTTGATGTCAGCCCCGTTGGACGGGCAAATCGCATTGGAAAGAAATTGGCCTTTGGGTCTTCCATCCGCACTGGCCGGCAGGATGAACCCGTCTCCGGCCCAGTAGTTCCAGCTGAGCATGCCGGGTCTGAATTGCCGGCCGGTGGAAGCCGTCTTGTGTCTCCAGGTCGCTTCACACCAGAGGTCCATGACCTTCTTGGCCATGGCATCCGCCGGGTCGTCATCGCGTCCGTATTTGGGTGCCTTATTCTTCGCCATGGCCTGCAGTACTTCATACCCCTTCCAGTTGTTCTGTAAAGCCCGGATGAGATCGGCCATGGTACATTTTTGGCTGTCGAAAACCAGGTATTTGATGGCCAGCAGCGAATCAACGGTCGTCGCATAGGTCACCGCTTCCAGCGTTACCAGGTTGATTTCAGCGCCGCCGCGCGTAATATCCAGTCCCTTTTCGGCACACCCTCTCACCAGGCATGAGAGGTAAGCGGTGGGGAAAAATTTCGCGCGGATGGATTCCGATGCCTCGTAGACCTCGACGCATTTTGCAATGATGTATTCGGTTTGGCGAGCATAGGCGTCCCAAAACGCTTCCCATGTTTTGAAAGTGACGGCATTGCCGGTGTCGGGGCCGGACCGGGTTATCTTCTCCTGCTTGCCGGTCATGGGATCGAAAAACGGTATCAGATCTTTCCCGCCGGTCAGGGCCAGTTCGACGGCCTTGAGCAGGTTGAGATTGGCGTCCACCGTTCCGGATCGATCGTTGCCGACCATGGTATTTTCAAGGCAGCCCACCGGCGCATACTCGTGAACGTTCTGCGCATTGATCAGATGGGGAAGGCCGGCCTTTTCGGCTTCCAGCATCATGCCGGCCATGGAACGCTCATCGAAGTTCAGTAAAAAGGGCGATCCCTGGCTGGTGGAAACCATGTCGACCAACTTGTCCAGCAATTCATCCGGGGAATTGCGGTGCAGCCTTACGTTCGGTTTGGGTTCGAGCATCGGCGCCATTTCGTCGATAACCTCGAGCAGTGCATAGGTCAGATCATTGGTCATGTCCTGGCCCTTCGCACCCATTCCCCCAAGAGTGATCAACTGACCGAAACCGGAGGTAATACCCTGATTGCCGTTGCGGATCATGGCATCGTATACGGTATTGCAGTGAATCCAGAAACATTTCAATATTTCTTTGCCGAATTCCCGATCCATCCCGTGCTGCCGGGAATACTCCCAATACGGATGCAGGTATTGATCGATGCGGCCGAATGAAGTACCGGGGCCGGGATAATTTTCATCGGCCATAATCAGCATGTGATTGATCCACAACGCCTGTATGGCTTCCCAGAAGGTTCGCGCCGGTTGCCAGGGCACCCGCTTTAAATTCCGCGCCATCTGCTGAAGCTCCTGTCTTTGCCGGATATCGTGCTGATCGGCCGCCAGATCGAGGCAAACACCGCTGTACTTCTCCGCCAGATCGCGGGCCATGGTAGCCGCCGTCATCATCGCCCGCAGTTGCGCACCCTTGAGTCCGTTTTGTTGATCCCTGCCGAGACGGGTGTATTTGGATTCCAGGTCGCGATAAATCCCTTGCCAACCGATCGTCAATGCCGTCTCATGATCGGGGATGATATGACCGCTGGTGGCACCGGTGTTGCCGTACCCATGGTCATGGAACCACTTCATTTTCCGGCGGGCGCCGTTTTTACCGATAACGGTCCGGTCGAATTCCTGCTGCTCTTTCCGGTTCAGGCACAATGAGCTCTGGAGGTTAAAGCGGCCGCCGGCGATGAGATCACCGGGAAGAATCTCTTTGGGCACGTAATTGACCATGACCTCCTTGATAAACCAGGCGCGACGCTCGACCAGGCTCCAGGACCAGAACTCCTTGTGTAGCTTGATTGGGCGGGCGGCCTGGCGGAAGGACCCGCGTAACGTCTGCAGCAGGGCATAGGTCTCGGGGACGATATAAAAAGTCATTTCATTGAACTGCATGTCCCATGAGGTTCCCGTGGTCCAGGCTAAAAATTCGTTGTTCCAGGCCCGTTCGGTACCTTTAAAATAGTAATCCCGCAGCCATTGGATGCGGGGCGACAAACCTTTGGGTTCTTTGATGGGATGATCATATTTCGGAAGGGCTACAGCAGTCATTTTTTCCTCCATACCTTGTTTGCTACGCTCACGATTGGAATAATGGAGTGTGGGAGCAAGGTCAGCTTTCGGCCTTCATTTTTTTCCTGCAACTATCAGCGGAATTCCGGGCGGAATCAGGCTTATAAGTCCCGAAGGGACCCCATTGAGTATAGCCCAGCTGGCGATATAACGCTATAGATTTTATCTACAGATTGTGATCAATCTGTTTATCCTTTTTGTACATTTTCTCAATTTTTCTTTTTATATTATCTTTCATTTATAGCCCTATGCTCAGCGGCGCAGCGTTTTTGCCGCGTCCACTGGAGCGTGTGGTTAGGCGCAGGCGTCCGGCAGCCTCAATACGCAACCGTGAAGCGCTGGCAGATGTGGGCGGGACGCTCCAGCTCGTCGACTAACGCCACCGCGTAATCCTGGAACGAAATGCGGCTTTCGCCCTTCTCGTCTGTCACGAGCTGGTCGCCGCCGGTGCGATAACGGCCGGTGCGCTGCCCCGGCTCAATGATAGCGGCCGGGCTGAGGAAGCTCCATTCCACTGCACCTGTACTGGCACGAAAAAGCTCCAAAGCCTCGACTTGGGCCGATGCCTCTGCTTTCCATTCGGCGGGAAACTCGGGCGTATCGATCAAGCGCAAACCGGGCGCTACCTCAAGGCTGCCGGCTCCACCGACCCACACCAAACGCTTCACACCCGCTTTAGGGAGCCCCTCAAGGAGCGTACGGACCGCTATGGGAACAACCTCATGATGCGCTTCCTTGCGCCCGCTGATGGCTGCAGCCACGGCATCATGTCCTGCAACTACCGATGCAATGCTGTCGGGTTTAGTGACATCGCCGGTTGCAGTGGTTAGCCGCTCATGGGTGAGTTGAAAGCGTGCCGGATCACGGATGATGGCGGTAACGAAGTGGTCGCGAGCGAGCGCCTCACGAGTCACAGTTCCGCCGATCCGGCCGCTCGCACCGAAAATTGCTATTCTCATCGTCTTTCTCCCGAATCTTGGTTAAAGTGCTGCCTGTATTTGTCCATCTGATGCGCCAAACATTGTATGTCCTAACCCTTGACGCTTTTCTATTTCTTTTTGAATATGCGCTTGCGACAGGCTCGGCCATCATTCCTCAAATGTCAATATTTCACGGACGTCTGCTTTCTCCCCCTCTATTTGGCATGGACACGTGAGGTTTCAACTACCCGTAGCCGGCATCCGGCCTGATGAAGCGGTTTTGTCAGCCGGTTTCTCTTCTTCCACCCAACCCCATGCCTCTTGCATGGGCCGCGGGTCAAAATAGGGCTCTAACCATTTAATCTTCCCGTTTACAATGTGGAAATAATCAAGGAGGGCCACTGTCTTTCCTGTCGGTAGGATCATATTATACAGGGAGCACGCATGCTCTCCGTCTATGATATGCCTGCGAAAAACCAGCCTGATGTTCCGGAAGCTTTGGGATACCCGGTCGAGTATTGCCCTTACAATAGGTTCTCCTTTGAGCGCCCCTACCATGGGGCCGGCTAACGTCACATCAGGCGCTAAAGGAATCTTTTCAATCTCTCCCTTCTGCAAAGCAGCGAAGTATGCATCCAAAAACGCAATTGTTTCTTCTCTATTCATAGTTGATCCTCTTTCACTCCATCCTCTCTCCTCGATGTAATTGCTTCCCCACGAGTCCATAGCGTCCATTATGGGCTTCAGACTTTTTCCGAGGAGGGTCAGAGAATATTCAACTCTCGGCGGCACTTCAGGGTAAACCGTGCGAGCAACTACTCCATCTTCTTCCATCTGTCTCAGTTGTTGGGTCAGCATCTTCTGACTTATCCCGGAAAGGCCTTTGGATTTGAAAAGCACGCCGAATCTTTTCGTGCCCTCAAAAAGCTCTCTCATTATGAGCACCTTCCATTTATTGCTCACGAGGTTAATGGTTGCCTCAACAGGACACGTGGTTTTCCTGGTTACCATCGCGATCCTCACATCTCCATTGCATGATCTAAAAACTTACCTGAAAGTAACTACCAAACAAGAAAGTGCCTAATTGACTCGGCAAGCGCAATACTATAATTTTTTATAACATTTTCCTTGACCTGTAAATGAGAAAAATCCTCGGTTGTTCTCACGGGAAAAAGAACATACGCGAATAACAAGCAATGAAGGGGTCAATTATCAGCTATCGTCTCAAGCAGAAGGGATAGTCTCTGCAAAAAGAGTGAGACTGGAAAGGAGGTGATCGCGTACGGGATGATAAAATAGTTAAAGAGAGCGGTTTCTTGGATGAGCATGGGGGGCCGGAAAACGCTTACCCCTGGTTTATCCCCTAACTGATGGTGTTCCTTTCACACCTACTATTTCACAAGAGCAAAGGAGGTTTTACGATGAAGCGCACGAAGGTGTCACGCGTGACAAACGTTTTTCTCGGCTTATTGTGGCTGATGGCGCTCCTCAATCCGATTAGCGTCCAGGCAGCCGCATCGATTCCCGCGGCGGAGGGTCCCATCCCCGTAACGGCCGACTCATATCCTTTCGGCGCAGCGAACCGGACCAACGCACCCCAGGATCTCTCCCAGTTCGGATATGTTGAGGAAGAGTACCTGGTAAGCGGATCCGCAAACGTATATGACTTCGACGCCGATAGCAACGTTGTTGTGAAAACGGCGCAAGCGCCGTACACGACCCGGATTCTGGTGCGGAGACCCACATCGCCTCAAAAATTCAGCGGGACCGTCGTCGTCGAGCTCCTGAATCCAACTGCGATGTACGATCTCGATTTTCAGTGGCAGTTTGCCGGTGACTATCTTATCGAGCATGGAGACGCCTGGGTGGGCATTACGAGCAAGCCGGTGACAGCGATGGCCCTGAAGACCTTCGACCCAAGCCGGTACGCTGCCGTTTCGTGGGCAAATCCGCTCCCCGCCGACAAGACATGCCCCAATCCCGTCTCTCTTCTTCCCGACTCAACGCCGGCGACGGAGAACGGGTTGATCTGGGACATTGCGAGTCAGGTGGGCGCCCTGTTGAAATCCGAAGCGAATCATAATCCGCTCAAAGCATTCTCCGTTAAAATGGCCTTTCTGACAGGATATTCTCAGACAGGCGGATATGTCGTCACCTATGTCAACTTTATTCGTCCACTCTCAGGAGCCCTCGGATCCAACGGCAAGCCGGTTTATGACGGGCACCTGATAGGTGATGGTGACGGCATATTGATACCCCTCAATCAATGCTCCGCACCGCTGAAGCCTGGTGACGTGCGTTTTGTCATTAAGCCTCGATCCGAGCCGGTTATCAGCGTGGTGTCACAGGTTTTGTGGACGGGCATGGGAGCAGACCGACCCGACAGTAACTCTTCGAAGGACCGCTATCGCCGTTACGAGATTGCCGGTGCCAGCCATATAAATATGAGGGCAGTCAGTTTGTGGCCCAAACCTGAAGACTTGATCAAGGCCGGCATTACGGCACCGCCGCCGAACTGTAACGAGTTCGCCACATACGGCATGACCGATTTCCCTTCGGAATACTTCATGCGCGGGGCTTTTGCAAACCTCGACGCCTGGGTACGATCGAACATCGCCCCGCCGGAAGGAAGCCGGATCAAGGTGGAGCCGGCCCCCGAAGGCGCGAAGCCTACCTGGCCGCCGTCTGTAACCGTAAAGGCGGATAAGTACGGCAACGCCGTGGGAGGCGTCCGATCCCCTTACCTCGATGTGCCCACCGGGACCTACTACGCGCACAGCACGCCCGCAAACCCTGAATCCGTTCTGTTCTGCGCCCTCGTGGGCTATAAGGTGCCGTTCACAAAGGATCTTCTTACCAAGCTTTATCCGACCCATAGCAAATACGTAAAGCAGGTGAACGCCCAGGCAGATAAACTGGTAAAAGCCAGGTTGATCACGGCATCCGATGGCCAAAGGATCAAGGACGAAGCCGCAAAGGCCAGCATACCTTAGAACATCACCCACACAAATCTCCCCCTTCTGCCGATCGGCAGAAGGGGGACAGGGGAAAAACAGTTACGTTGTTGACTGGCTGGGCTTATTAGCCGGCCCGGCTTATGATTTTTGAGACGGGCGAGGTTGACAATACCAAAGCGCTCAGGCATGACAGCCGATCTTCGATGGCAGCGATGAGTAATGTGCCGGATATATCCGGCAATATAGTGGCGGTTGGCTCGGGCCATCGTATATCGATATTTTGA
>JARRJQ010000265.1:0-9004 GCA_037388985.1 Desulfobacterales bacterium
CGGGCAACCATGCCGTTTAGGTAATTGGCTGACGCTTTGGCTTCAATCGGAACGGTTTGAGGATCCAGTTTGCGCCATTGGCTGATGCATGCACTTACGCCTTGATCAATCGGAATGCCAAACCGTTCGAAATCCTTCTGCGCATCAAAGGCAAAAATGGAGACTGCCAGTTGCCGTTGCGACGGCAGGATTTCCACCGAGACTTGGGGATAGTAGCAAATAATTTTGATAATACCCTGCTGCAGATCATTGCGCTTGACAGTGCCGGCGACTGTCCGGCAAAATTCTTCTTTGCCGAGGGGCAGCTCCATATTGAGCAGTTCGGCGGATTTAAACAAACGCTCGATGTGCGCTTCAAGTCGAAAAATCGCAGGCCCGGAAACCGTCGCATGAAGACTCATTACTTCAAAAATAGCCGAACCTCGTCCGAAGCTGTGACTCATGATATGTACAGTGGCTTTTTCCCAGGGGATATAGTCTCCATTGACGAAAACAATCCGATCCTCAATCATTTTCAATACCTCATTTAGAAGTGGTTGCAAAACCCCATCTAATGTCCGATAGCTGCGTTGTCCCGCGAATTGAAATACTCACGTACTAACATGTACGCTCCGTTTTCAATCCGTGGGACGCCTTGCTCTCGAACATAATCTGTGGTTTTTCAACCACTTCATGTATCATGCTCCAGAAATAATTATCCCTACCAATTCGAACAATAAAATATGATGCACCGCTTCTGCAAAAGAGGTCAGCTCTTGCCAACTATTTCTTAGACGATATATTACTAACCACCGACGTTCCAGGTCCACGGTGTCAATCCAAACCGCAACCATTTGAAACGGTCTTTTATAACCCGCGAAATGTTTTTGCCGATGCGGCACATGAACACATTTTCCGGCTTCAAACAGATATTGGGATCATTGGTTTGATACTCTTGAAATCCATACTGCCCAAATAACCGCATCAGCATCGCCCGGTATTCACGGGCCGTTTTCCGCGTCCCCTCCAGATCCCAGGTCCAGGAATATCCGACCATATAGGCAATTTTATCTTCAATGAGGGGATGGTCGACCACCATTTTGAGCATCCGAGATGCAATCCCGGAAAATCGCCAGTTTCGCGCGACCTCGATAGCCTTGACCTCCATCATCAACTGCTCGCCCAGTTGGGCCCATCGCTCACCGGCTTCTGGATAGACTAATGTAGCGAAACCGATTATTCTTTGTGGTTCTGCAATTGCCAGCACCACGTTTGTATCGATCTTCCGGGCAATGTCTTCCAGAGTTTCCCGTCGCGTGAACAGAGATTTATAATGATCGCCTGTTTTAAATTCAGAATCAAAAGAATATTTCCGGATAAACGGTGGATGGCAAAAAGAACAAATTCGCACATCGCCCCCGGGAGTTGCCATCTTGTCTTCTTTTGAGAGGGTTTCCATTTTCGAACCCGAAGTCAAGTTTAAGCTCAGTGGCCTTTATTTGTGGTCCGGCCCAAAGTTCGTTCCGTTCAGCAGACCAATTAACAGCGACCGAAAGCAAACGTCAAGCATATTTAAACAAAGGCCAATCCCGAGCGAAATCTAAAGTCCCTTATGCACAGGCGAATAAAAAAATGGCAGGCGATACCTTTGCGAGGTGCCCACCTGCCATTTTATGGATTCAAAGCTTAAAAAAATCTACTTCTGCGGTTTGCCCATTACCTCTGCAAACATATCCACATCCCAGTCTCTGCCGTCGGCAATGTTCTGGCGGAATTTGATAAAATCAACCACATCCTGCCCGGTGATCTTCTTGGTATTAAAGGCGCCGAAGCCGAGGAACGCTTCACCGGACATATTGGCCGCCAGCCAGTGCCGGTTATTATTCTTGCTTATATCCCAGAAGTATTTCTTTTTCTGACGAATACCGTCGATGGACATGATCAGACATGCTGGGAAAAGGTTCGCGAAAGTCCAGACGATCTTATCGACCTCTTTGTCCAGCAGTTCAAAATCCGCATTGGGTTGATGCTCTTTGACGAAGGCGCGCGCTTCTTTGGCCGCATCGCCGCTTTTATACTCACCGTAGACGATCTCACCGTCTTCGACATACTTGTCGGTGATAATCATGGGGTTGCGTACCCATTTGCCATCCACTTTCAGAACCGGGACGACTTTGCTGATCAGGTTTTTTGCTTTCATCTTATAGGCGGACCACATTTCGCACGATACACAGTTCCACATCGCATCTTCGTTGCTCAGCATCCAGGGCAAAAAGTCCGACGACCCGCCGACAGGCGCTGAACCGTGGCGGGGGCCGGCCTGTCCAAAAATCGCCAGATCCGAGGCAATTGCAAGATCACAGGCCATGCCGATTTCCTGGCCGCCGGCGACTCGCATGCCATTGACCCGGCAGATGACCGGTTTTTTGCAGGCCAAAATTGAATCCACCATGTGGTTGAAAAGCTCCATGTACTGTCCGTATTCATCACATCGTCGACTGTAGAATTCGCTGTATTCTTTGGTATTACCGCCGGTACAGAACGAATAAGGGCCCGTTCCGGTAAAAACGACTGCAACAACACTTCTATCCAAGGAAGAATTTTCAAATCCGGCAATCACACCTTTGACCATTTCGGTGGTATAAGAGTTATACTGTTTTGGATTGTTGAGCCGAATCCAGGCGACATACAGTCCTTTTTGCACATTGCCCTTTGGGTCTTTCAGGGGTCGCTTTTCATAAACGACGCACGGGGCGTCCTCATCTTTTCCCCAGTGCACATCGGTATGCAGGATGTGGTCTTTTAATTCGTTGTCTCGGGGCATCCATTCTAAAGCCATAGTATTTACCTCCTTTGTTATTCTATCTGTATTTATTGAGAGTTCCTTCTTAGCGCAAAACTTTTTTCACCACGAAAACACGAAAGCGTAAAAGCACGAAATTTATAATATCCTATTTTTGTTTCTTCGCTAGCCCTGTGAAACCTTTATTCCTGTTTAACCAGGGTCATTTCGTGATTTCGTGATTAAATTAATGGCTATTTTATTTCTCGTCCGGTTTTGATCCCTAAAAATCAAGTGAATTAGAAATCGGGGGTCAGTACAATTCGTCTATCGGGGGATACTTTGTGAGCCTCCTCAAAGGTTTCCACAATTGTGCTCATCGCTCGCGTTTGTACGAAAGCGTCGATGTTGATTTTCTTTTTGACAACCATATCAAGAACAATCGGATAGTATTCCGGCAGGCATCCCCAAGTGCCGATAATTTCGGCATCAAACGCCATTAATTTGCCGAACATGTATTCAGCCTTTGCCAGCCCGTATCCAACCACAATCAATTTGCCGACAAAACTCAGCAGACTGAGCGCGATCTCCTGGCCGCCTTTGGCGCCCGTGATCTCGAAAATTTTCCAGCCGAAGCCCGGCAGCCCATTTTGTTTGCAGATGGCCTTAAATTCGCCGGATACCGCTTTGGCATCCTTGTCTGTCGAATTGATCACAAAATCAGCCCCGTATTTGAGTGCGCGATCCAGTTTGGCCTGATTTCGGGCAATCCCCACAACGGCATTCGCGCCCAGGGCCTTGGCCGTTTGTCCCATGTACTGTCCAACACCGCCGGTGATGCCAATCACCACCACATTATCACTAGGCTGCAAATCAGCTCTTTTGCCGGCCTGGTAAGGTGTGGTTGCCGCATCGGCGACAACTGCCAGATGCGCCAGCGGAATATCCCCTCGATCCTTTACCTCGCAAAGATCAATGCTCGGCACCGGGATATGGCTTGAAAATCCGCCATACGGCCCCAGGCTGTTCCCCGGCATTTTCTGATCGAGGCAGCGGTTGCCACGGCCCGTTTTACACAGGATGCATTTGCGACATGGCATGACCGCGGGGATGATGACCTCCTTTCCAATCCATTCCTGATCTCCGGCAACGACAGTTCCAGAAATTTCGTGGCCCAGGGTCAAGGGAGGCTTGGAACGTGTGGGGACACCATCGTAGAAATATCCCAGATCCGTGTGACAGACACCACAACCTGCCACCTCAACCAGAACCTCACCGGCTTTTAATTCGGGAACCGGAATTTCTTATGTGGGTTGTACCATTTGCCACGTACTTATTTTATCCGGTACTCCTGCCATATTGTCCTCCTTTTTTAAAATTTTACTTGCTTTTAGGACCAAAATTTGAAAGTAATTTTTAGCTACAATGTAACTACATTGATGTCAAGAATTTTTATTGACTAAAAAGGAGCCCAGCTTTAATGTAACTTCGATATGGTTGCGCCGCAATAGATAAACCAATGGTTTCAATAAGTAGGAGGACTTTATGCTACTGGAAGGCAAAAACGCACTGGTCACCGGGGGTTCCCAGGGAATAGGTGCCGCAGCCTCTCTCGAAATGGCACGCGAGGGGGCCAACATCTGTCTCACTTACCGAAAACATGAGGCCGAAGCCATGAGATACGCCAAGCAAATCCATGAAATGGGCTGCAAGGCTCTGGCTGTGCAATGTGATATCGCATCCTTTGCCGACGCTGAAAAAGTAGTGCAGGCAGCCGTTAAGGAATTCGGCCGACTGGATATTCTGGTGAACAACGCCGGAATGAACTGGGATGGGGTTTGCTGGAAGATGACCGAAGAGCAATGGGATCGTGTACTGGAAGTGAATTTAAAAGGGTATTTTAACTTCACCCGCCATGTGGCGCCGCTTTTTAAAGATCAGAAAAGCGGTAAAATCATCAATGTAACCTCGATTAACGGGTTGCGCGGTAAATTCGGCCAGACCAATTATTCGGCATCCAAAGCCGGCATTATTGGATACACCAAAGCACTTGCCAAAGAGCTCGGGGCTTTCAATGTTACGGTAAATGCAGTGGCGCCGGGTTTGATAGAAACCGCCATGCTAAAGGAATCGGAGGCGAGGGAGAAAATTATTGATATGGCGATGGGCGAAAGTGCCCTTAAACGGGTTGGCCAGCCGGAAGACCTTGCCTATTTAGTTGCATTTCTGGCGTCCAGCAAAGCCGACCATATTACCGGGGAAGTTATAAAGGTCGATGGCGGTCAATACATCTAAAGATGGTTGAGCCCGCTACCCGTTTGCCCGTTGGCCAGTTAAAAGAAACAATCAGACCTTTTCCCTTTTCTTACGGGCCTAACTGACTGAACCGGCAACCGGCAAACCAGATTACATGATCAACTATTTTTGAGATAGGTTCTGGTTTTCATTTTCTAATATTTAAAAATTAAAAGAGGAAATCGATGGGAAAAGTAGCGATTATCGGTGTGGGACAGAGCTCATTTGTAAGGAGTTACCCGGGTTCGATCCGGGAGCTGGTTTTTGAGGGCTTTAAGGAGGCCATGCAGGACGCCAAACTCAGCACGAAAGATATCGACGCCTCGGTGATTTGCTCGGCGCCTGAATACGACAAACAACGATCACCGGCAGGTGTTTTTGCCGAATACTTAGGACTGAATCCGCAACCGACCTTCTATGTGGAAACCCTGTGCTCTTCGAGCAGTACCGGATTGAAACTCGCCTATTCCATGGTAAAGTCCGGATTACACGATATCGTAGCGGTGATCGGGTTCCAGAAAATGTCGGAAATCAGTTCCTCCGAATCGCAGGAACGCATGGGACGTGGTGCGGATATTCAGTGGGAAAGCCCCTTTGGCACCATGATGCCGGCTTACTATGCCATGTACGCTAAAGCCCACATGGAAAAATACGGCACCACCCTGGATGATCTTGCGCTGATCCGGGTTAAAGCTGCCACGTACGGCCAGTTAAATGAAAGGGCGGTTTATCGCAAAGAGGTTGCATTTGAAATGTTTGCCGATCCGCAAAATCGTATGAGCGGTCCGGTGGCCAGCCCATTGCGCGTGGGGGATTGCTGCGCTAATGCAGACGGCAGCTCCTGTGTTATCGTCGCCAGCGAAGAAAAGGCCAAATCCCTTTCAAAAAAGCCGGTCTGGATTTTAGGCGTGGGCGCAGCGAGCACCAGTGTTAACCTGACCGGCAGAGATCTATTCACCGGATTAACCGTTGCCCAGCAAGCTGGCCAGCAAGCCTATACGATGGCTGGAGTTGGCCCCAACGATATCGATGTGGCCGAAGTGCATGATTGTTTTACCATCGCGGAATTAATGGCCTATGAAAATCTGGGGTTCGCCAAACCGGGAGAAGGCAGGGAATTAATCAGAAACAAAGAAACATACAAGGAAGGCCGAATTCCGGTAAATGTGGATGGCGGTCTTTTGTCAAAGGGACATCCCATTGGCGCCACCGGCGGATCGCAGATTCGTACGATCGTGTTACAATTGCGTGGCGAGGCCGGCGATATCCAGGTAAAAAAACCTGAGATCGGGCTCGTCCATAACATCGGCGGCGTGGGTCTCTATGGGAATGTGACCATCTTGGGCCGTTAGCAGAATTTGTTTATCACGAAAGCACGAAAGGACCCCGGTTAAACAGAAACAAAGGTTTAACGAAGCAGGCAAAAACACGAAAATATAGATATATTAATTTCGTGCTTTTAAGATTTCGTGGTTTCGTGATTAACTTAAAATTTTTAATCCTTTTAATTAAAAGTGATTTTATAACTACCCTATTCCATTTAGATTTCAATTTTTTGAATTCAAGCGGAAATCGGAGATAACTATGAGCAGAGTAAAAGAAGTCGATGATCGATTTAAAAAATTCGGTACGGTCAGCTTTACCGCTATTACCAAAACCAATGATTTCATTGATTACCTGGAAGCCAATAAAGTCATGGGAACCCGATGCAAAGACTGTGGAAGCGCTTTTTTTCCACCCAGAGCGGATTGCTATCAATGCCTGGCCAGCAATATGGAATGGTTTGAAATCAGCGGCAGGGGAAAACTGGTAACTTACAGCAAATTGGAATATGCTCCGATCGGATTCCAGGAAGATGTTCCTTACAGCATCGCCCTGCTGGACTATGGTGACTACAAGGTGTTTGGCAGAATTTCAAGCAACTTGCCGGAAGAAGAAATCAAGCCGGGCATGGAAATGCAAACCGTTGTCAATACACTGCCAAACGGGCAAATCAATTATGTATTTGTAAAAGCCTGAATTTATTCACCACAGACCCGCCCGCCTCGCCATGCTCGCATGGCGGGCGTGGGTACACAGAGAACGCAGAGAAGAGATTATAACTAAAAAAATTCTCTGTGGTCTCTGTGGTAAAACTTTAAATAAGGATGATAACCATGAGTGATTATAAGCATCTTAAAGTCGAAAAAGCTGACGGGGTGGCGCGGATCACTTTTGATCGGCCGAAACAAAATGTTTTAAATATTGAAATGATGAATGAACTCATCAGCACGCTAGGCGAACTGGCCACCGATAATGAACTCAAATGCCTGGTGCTCAATGGCGCCGGACCAAGCTTTTGTGCCGGAGTTGAGGTTGCGGATCATAAGCCGGCGACGGCCCCTAAAATGATCGAGACTTTTAATCGCATTTTCGAGCGAATCGATCAACTCGAGGTTCCCACAATCGCCGCGGTGCACGGCTTCTGTCTCGGCGGGGGCATGGAGGTCGCGATTGCCTGTGACATCATTGTGGCGGCCCACAACGCCCAGTTCGGCCAACCGGAAATCAAGCTCGCCTTTTTGCCACCTTATGCAGCCGTGCGACTGCCCCATCTGGTGGGCCCTTCAAAAGCAATGGAAATTTGCACCACCGGTAAACGCTATAGCGCCAAAGAAGCCCAACAGATGGGAATGATCTGCTATGCAGTCGAAGATGACCAACTGGCTGAAACAACCAATAAACTGATCAAGGAAATTCAGGCCTGTAGCCCGCTCATCATACGACTGAACAAGCGGGCGGTTAAAAAACATCTCGGTATGCCATTGCCACAGGCTATTGAAAGCGTCAGTGACCTTTTCCTTAACTCCTTGATAAAAACAGAGGATGTACTGGAAGGTATCAAAAGTTTTGAAGAAAAGCGCAAGCCGGTTTGGAAGAATAAATAGCACTATTTGTTTAATTAGTTTGATTGGTTTCATTGGTTAAATTAGTTGAAGCGAAAACCAATAAAACAAATTAAGCGAATTCAACCAACAAAACAAAATGAGGATTTGAAATGTCACAGATTAACAAAATCGCAGTCATCGGTGCAGGCACTATGGGCAGCGGCATTGCCCAGAAAATTGCCCAGGAAGGAATCAACGTTGTTCTGGTGGATATCAAAGAAGAATTTGTGGAACGCGGCATTAATAATATCCGGCAAACACTGAAACAAGCCGTGGATCGTAAAATTCTCAACAAGGACCAGGTTCACGATATCCTGTCGCGCATCGTCGGTACCTGCGACTATGAAATGGTGGCCGATGCCGATTTGGTCATTGAAGCGGTATTCGAAGACAAGCAGATCAAATTCGATCTTTTTGAAAAACTGGATAAAATCTGTAAGCCTAAAACCATTCTGGCCACTAATACCTCCAGTTATTATGTTCACGAATTTGCGGAAAAAATTTCTCGACCGGACCGCTTCATCGGAATGCATTATTTCTATCACCCGGCAAAAAATCGCCTTCTGGAAATTATTCCGCATGAAGGAACCAGCGCTGAGACCCTGGCAAAAACAGCCCTGGCAGCCAAGCTTCACGCTAAAACGGCCATTGTCGTCAAAGACGCACCCGGATTTGCAGTTAATCGATTCTTTGTGCCGTTTTGTAATGAGTCCGTCCGCATGCTGGAAGAAGGACTGGCCAATATACCAACCATTGAAGCAGGCGCTAAAAAGGCTTTAGGGATCGGCATGGGTCCATTTGAGCTCATGAATGTCAGTGGAATCCCCATCGCCGTGCATGCTTCGACCACGCTGGGTAACGAACTGGGGCCGTTTTATGCCACGCCTGCCCTCCTCAAAACTCAAATGGACAGCGGTGAATACTGGGACCTGAGCGGTGATGTCGATGAATCTCAAATACAGGCAGTTATCGATTGGTATTATGGCGCGCTTCTCGGGGTTACCGCAACGCTGGTGCAGGA
>JARRJQ010000266.1:0-6553 GCA_037388985.1 Desulfobacterales bacterium
GTTTCCAGTTCGTGGTCCAATGTATCAAAGGTTTTATCCGTGTCGGGTTCAAGCTTTTTATTGTGTACCTCGCCATCATGGCACAAAATGCCGTCCAGAGTCTGCAGACACAGATTCCATCCGACCCCTTTGCGTTCGACTTTGTCCAGAAATTGAACACTTTGAACGTTGTGCTGAAATGAGCCGATACCATGGGTCTCACACAATTCGGAGAGATAACGTTCACCATCATGTCCGAAAGGGGCATGTCCAATATCGTGACCCAGAGCGATTGCTTCGATCAAATCTTCATTTAAGCTCAAATATCGGCCGATAGTTCGTGCAATTTTTGAAACCAGTTGCACATGCAGAACCCGGTGCGTAATGTGATCGTTTTTGATCAAATAAAAAACCTGGGTTTTGTCGATATAGCGCGCATAGGCATGGGCATGCAGAATGCGATCGGCATCAATCGAGTAATTCTGCCGATATTCGGTTTCACTATGCTGCTCGTTGGTCCGGCGGATAGCACCAGAGTTTAGAGCTGCCCATCTGGACAGGTGCTTCATCTCCTGCGCATCCAGAGCTCCTCGAGCGCTGAGCAGTATCTGTTCGTCATATTTCTTCATTTTCAATCATCGATTCCATCAATTTAGCATAGTCGAGGCCGGCTTGTCGAAAGCCTTCCCTGCCATATTTCATATTGGCCTCCAATATATAAAACTGTCCTCTATGTTCGCAGATATCGATGCCGACATCATCCCAGCAGCAAGCCCGGGCGACCTGCAAAGCCAGCTTTCTAGCTCTTTGAGGAACAGGTGCCAGACTGATTTGACCGCCGACCGCAACATTGCTGCGGTATTCATTTTCCGGGACAATCCGCCAATAAGCATGGATAATACGGTTGCCAATGACCACCACCCGTATGTCGCGGTCGATGGGCAAATACTCCTGAATATAGGCCGGGTGGGTCTGACCGAGGTAATTGCGCAGTTCTTTTTCGTTGCGGATCAAATAAACGCCCCGACCCAGAGCAGAACCTCGGGGGACTTTGGCAATGAACGGGAACTCAAAATAATCTGCAATTAACCGCTTTTGGCGACTTCCATAAAACACCCGCGTTCGCGGATGTGGCAGGTTGAGCAGGTTAAAAAGGGCAGTTTGCTTAATTTTATCCTGAACACATTTGTACGTGTGGTAGCTTGGAAAAGTGGTTTTGCCCATGGCATCGAAAAGATCCGCATAAAAAGCGGTCGGATAATAGATTTTGTCTGCTTGGCGAATACGTTCGGCTTCCGGCGGGCTGTAATCGGAGAAATTCGTGCGCACCCCCAGAGTGATTACATTTTTGCAATTCTTGAGAGGCTGCCGGACCAATAGATACGGCTACATTTGGGGCACTTTTGGAAAAGATCGTGAGTTTGGAAAATATAATCCGGCACCCTGCCCCACAAAGAATCTTTTTCGGCGGTCACGATCAGCGAGTTGCACCGCAGGCATCTCGAAAACGGGCGTGTATCAGCGACCGTTAACCCCAGTTCTCGCACCACCTGATTCAACTGTTTTTCCAGGTGGTCCGATTCAATAAAGATTAATTTTCGTGATACCAACTGTTTTTTAGTTCGTTGCGTCCGCGTCAAAAAGATGCGGTCATTTTCCAGCGCTTCAATAAAGCGTTCAGTGGTTATTTCAGGTTCATACAACGTATCAAAACCAAGCAGACGCAACCATTTCGCCAGCTTGCCCAGCGTCTTTTCGGCTGCAAAACATGGATTCATTGAAAAAAATCCCGGTCCCTTGTTTTAGCGAACTATAAAGACCCCTTCTGCTGCGGACAGATCTAGGATTTATGAACCTTTGACGCACAGCTCTTCGTAGGCCTTTTGAATTTCTTTAAAGCGCATTTCAGCAAGTACTTTAAATTCGTCACCCAGATACTCTAATTTATCAGGGTGATAGCGGCTGGCCAGTTCCCGGTAAGCGTGCTTTATTTCTTCGGCAGAGGCATTTCTGCCGATGCCTAAGACACGGTAAGGGTCCCACGGGACTTTTTCTTCAGCCTGTTGGTTCTGCCCACCGAATCGGAATTGTCTGGAATAGCTCGTGCGGCTTTTATCTTCGAACCTGTTCCCTGCCTGGTTAAAAAAACGACTGTCACGCGAATGTATTTTTTTCTGGGATACAAAATATCGCCACACCAGAATCCAAATGATCAAGTCATCCAACCAGCCCCAACCGATCATGAAATCCGGAAAAATATCATAGGGATTAAGCGTATAAAGTCCCGCCAAAATTAATAAAATCCATTTTCCCATTGTACGAACCGAATTTTAAAAGGTTTAATTACCGGTAACAACACTCCGGTATTCCATCACTCCGATCCATAATTAAAGTAATACCGGCTTGAGATTTTACCCAGTATAATGAATCCATGCGATACGGTCAATGAAAAGCCATTTAGTGTAGAGGGATGATCAGCCCACCAACTATTTGAAATTTAATATTTATCGAATCTTTCAGCAAACAATATCGATTGTCGAGCTGTATTAAAATCAGTTCAAGAAAATCGTCAAACTCCCGATAAAAGAATAATGGTCGCGTTTTAAACTATTGATACGCAGATCAGATTGATCAAGCTATAATTTATAATAATTTCAGAATGATGTTTTATATTCGAATCACATAGAGTTTCGTACTGACCGCATAATGTGATACGATGGATGTAGGTTAAGGATAACTCTGTATGAAAAAGCGTCCGATGATCCTTTTGGCTTTGCTGTTATTAGGCGGAATCGCCGCCTTTTATGCAAACGGCTACATGGACCGGAACGTGATAGTCCTTGAAAACGGCAATGTCATTTTCGCTGATCAGATCTGGGAATCCGGCAATGTGATCTTATATGAGGTTGAAAATGAGGTTTTTATTGCCAATAAGTTTGAAGTCGAAAGCTATGGAAAGCCCGATTTTGAAACGATTGTGCAGCATGCAAAATTTATAATTTCCCGTCTTAGCACACAAACCAACTCCGAATTTAAAAACTTTGCCGAGGATACATCCGATTCGATAATTCAGAATAGGATGTGGGTAATTGGAATCCTTGCTGTCACGGCTTTTGGTATTATTCTGCTGCTTGTAGTTCGTCTAACAAAGAATCATCGCCCGGTCATTAAAAACCTTGTTCATTCACAAGAAGAAACGGCACTTGGCCTGATTCCGAACGAAAACGAAAAAGAAGACATCACCCAATCTGACATCATCACCTATTTTTTAAATCTGTTCAGGCACCAGATCGGGGCAGATTCAAAAGCCCCCATGAATACCAAATATTTAGCGGAGAAATCTTCCACAACCAATCATGTATATGAATTGCGCATTCAGCATAGGGGAGACTGGATGCGGCGGCGCATGAGCATCGGGTCTATAGGTGACGAAGCCGGCAGTAAAAGCAAATGTTTTTATGTGATCTACGATGTGCATCTGGTGGTTAAAATACCGGTAAAGCCCATCACGCAATTCGAGGCCTATATCGAAAGTATGAAAAGAGAGGGGCATATTGTCGATAAGCTGGCGCCAAAAGAATGCATTATTCCAAGAGTCTCAGTTGTATTGAACCTAATCAATAAATTACCTGAAAGTGACTACTTGCCGGCTGAAAAACTCGAGGAAAAATACGTTCAATGGCTGCGTCGAAACACCGACTACCAAAAGTATTTGAAAATCAAAAATACATTTGTATTTTTTATGGATTTTTCAAAATACTATTTTCTGAGCCACATTGTCGATAATTTGCACGATTTGAAAGATGCAATTGCGCAAGAAATCATCGAGAACGCAGAGACCATTTTTGATATCCAAAAGTTCCGGGGCCGTTACGGTAAAGCTAAAGAATCGATCGGAATGGAAATTCGACAACTATATAATAATTGCCAGGCAGCTATACGACAATTTCTGACGGACTCCGGTGTTTCTTCGAATGGATCTATGTATCGCATTCAAAGCTGGTTTTTATACCATTTAGGCGGTAAAGCGGTTTCTGTCAAAGAAGCCGGTTTTTCTGAAAATATTGTGAAGGAGCTAAATCTTCTGATTCAGCTCACCTTTTCAAAGCATATGGACGCTGTAGACGCCTACCGCAAGACCATAACGGAATATGTGCATAAGATCCAATTTGGACAAAATAAGCTTCAAATGGCCAGCATTATAACCAATCTGCTGGATCTTCTGGCATGGTTGCGCAAAAAACGCATTGCGATGCGGGATCTTAAACCGGATAACCTATTGGTGGCCGGCAATCCTTCCAAGTTCCCCCTGTTTTTAATGAATGCCAACGAATACGAACTTGGAATCATCGATGTTGAAACGGCTGTTGACTTTGAAAAATCCAAGTATCGGCAGATCAAACAGCCACTGCTTGGCGGAACACCGTTTTATGCAACACCATCGCATTTTTTCAGCAATGGAGTACTAACCGGTGCATTTCACAATTTAGCTAAAATTTTGCATCTTCAGGATTGGCACGCCACCATGGTTATGATCTTTAAAACGGTGACGGGCGAGCTCATGTTTGAAAAAACGGCCAGGCTTTTTGCAGATATTCGCAATAAAATAAAGTTCGGACAGATGGAAGGCATGTTGGATACCGAAATCGTTGCAGACATCAGTCGCGTATTCTGGCGCAGCGCATTGCTCGAATTTCAAGCCAAAATGAATCAGAGCGAAAATGCGCTGAAGTCCATTTTCTTCACTGTCCCTGAAAATGCCAACGAAATGTTTAACTATGTATTGGCTAAAGATATTAGGGCCACTACTGAAAAAATAAAACAGTGTATCAACATCAACTCCCAGAATTTTTTTGAAAATCCGCAAAGCCAAGACTTACTGCTCAAAGCTTCTCCTGAAAAGATCAACCAGCTGCGGCTTGAATTTGAAAATAAGGTTAAAACCATGACGAATTCATCCGCACACCAATCAGGTGCTATTCCATTTCTCAAATATCTGCATATATTAAAGCTACATGCCGATCAACAAAAGCAGTTGCTCAATAGGCTGTCACAGCCGAACTTAAAACTTTCCGCTTACATTCTGCTGTGCTTTATGTTCAACAATCTTTATAAATCAATGTGCCGAGAAGAATGGTGGGCGAAGACCAATGCCGTCGAGAAATTTTCCGCAGCCAATGTCGATGAGGCTACTCTCCAGGCAACCGTCTAGCCGGTAAATACAGGGGCAACTAGCAGGCAGCAATTGATTAATGCCATCATTTGCCAACGGTCATCCTGAGCTATTTTTATTTGACAGCCTAATCGCGCGCGTTATATCTTAATAGCAGCATAATATTATTTCCAAGAATGGTATAATCGTTAATCTGCAGGTCACGTACATTAACATGCAGTTTTAATAAATCAGTCTTTACCGTTTGCCGCTGATGCAACCCGATCAACATCACAGCCAAAATTTAAGCCCGGAACAAGGACAGTTGCTTGTCAAGCTGGCGCGGCAAACCCTGATGGAGCGTTTCGGCAAACAGGTCCCGCAGGGAAAAATCGATTCGTTAAATACGGCGTTGAAGGATCCCTGTTTTCAAAGACCATGCGGTACCTTCGTCACGCTGAAGATCAAGGGACAGTTACGGGGCTGTATTGGCAATCTCACATCCAACGAGTCCCTGGCATCCGGGGTTCGCCGAAACGCAATTAATGCGGCTTTTCATGATCCTCGCTTTGCGCCGTTGAGCGCTTCGGAACTGGACCTGGTAGAAATCGAAATCAGCATTCTGACAGAGCCAAAGCCCATGAATTATCAAGATACTGCTGATCTGTTAAGTATGCTCAGACCCGGTGTCGACGGCGTGACGATTTGTCTGGGCCATGCCAGCGCCACCTTTCTACCGCAAGTATGGGAGCAGCTGCCGGAGCCCCGGGAATTTCTTGCCCATCTATGCATGAAAGCCGGACTGGCGGCAGATGCCTGGAAAATGCACAGAATCGAGGTCTCAACCTATCAAGTTCAGTATTTTGAAGATCAACCTGCACGCTCGTAGGTTAATTTTGTTCATCCTCTTCCGCTGAACATGCCCGCCGTCGAACCATCTTCCGAGCAAACCCCCATATCGTTAACAAGGGTGAACCAATTGATATTCTTTTTGAGATGCGCCCGCCACCGATACTGGAACTCATCAAATGAGATCGCAAAACGACGCTCAAAGGCAGACTCCAGATCATATCCCTGCTGCAGCAGCTTCAGAAAATCCAGGATTCCTTGCGGACCATACTCAACGCTTAAATATTCGACTACGCTCTTGCTCTGTTCATAAGCCAGCATAAGGGCATTAGTATCCTGGGGGAAATGGTTCTGTAATCTTTCCAGATCAAACTGGGTATCAGAAAGGATGGCTGCTGGCAAACGGTTTCGTTTGATATCCATTATAATATCGGCAAAACCGTCGCTGGCCCACTGACAGATTCCTTCATCCAGCCACCGGGGCAAATTCTCGTCTCTGATGTAATGATGCAAAACCAAATGGCACAATTCGTGTTTGATTGTTGTTCGCAGCACAAAAGGTGAGGTATTCAT
>JARRJQ010000267.1:0-2467 GCA_037388985.1 Desulfobacterales bacterium
TGTCGACAAAAACTGCTTTGTTTATCTGATTTACAGCAGCTCGCAGGGCGAGCTCAGCGTGCTGTTTCCATACCGCTTTAAATTGCGGAGCAGCGAATACAGCGTGGCGGGCCATCACTATATCCCAGGCGGCAACCAGTGGTTTGAACTGGATGAACACACCGGGGAAGAAAAGTTTTATTTGCTCGCCTCCGCCAACCGCCTGATGCAGCTTGAGGCCCTGATTAACGACTATGAGAGCGCCGATGGGGCCAAAAAACCATCGCTTGCCCGGGCCGTCCTTACCGAAATTCGCAAATTAAGAAAAGAACACCTGAAATTTAAGACCTATGCCGAGCGGCCGGTAAATATCATCGGAAACCTGCGTGGCACCGAAAAGGCCGAAACGGCTGAGCCTCAGGACATCGCCAAATTTGCCGTCGAGATTTCAGCCGACACGTTTTACAGCAGGACCTTTACGATTGACCACAAATAAGCTCCAGAACATACGCATACCGGTTTTATTAATCCTGGCTGCATTTTTTGCAGCCCACCTCTGTTTTTGGCTCCTGCCCAACGTCTTTGAGATCTGGAATTCCCAGACGGTCGATCAGCTTTTTACTCTCCGCTCCAAAAGCGAGAATCTTCGACCCTCTTATGATCCTACCGTTGTGCACGTGGATTTCAACAATACCAGTATAGAGCGACTGAAGAACCTTTACCTGAATCGACTTCACTTTGCACAGCTTGTGCGCAATCTCAAATCCATGCAGGTGGCCGCCCAGGTGTATGATTTTATTTTTGCTGCCAGAATAAATGAGCAAGACGACCTGCAGCTCATTCAAGCCGTCAAAGAAGCCGGCAATGCCTATTTCGGCCTTGCCCTGGAGTTGCACGCGCATGGGGAGGCTGCCAGCCGCAAAAAGGGTCCTTCGCAAGGCAGAAGTTATGTGCTGCGGACGAAATGGAATATTTTGGCCGAAACGGATCCTGACAAATTTTATGTCGGCGAAAACCCGCTGACCACCTATACGGAATTGGCCGATGCATCCCGCGGTCTGGGGTCGCTGAGCGTTAAATTTGACCCCGATGGTGTCCTGCGCCGCGTTCCGCTGCTGGTGCGGTATGAAGGCGGCTTTTATCCGCTATTGCCCCTGCGTGTTGCCTGCGACTATCTTCAGGTATCTCCGCAAAAAATCATTCTTAATCCCGGCCGGTCCCTTATTTTAAAAGATGCCCGGCGGCCCGGCTCCCCGCCTCATGATATAACGATTCCCATCGATGACCAGGGCAATATGGTGGTCAATTACATCGGCCCCTGGGGACGCATGGATCATTATAATTTTGCCGATATTTTGCAAGCATCCGATGACCGCGACGAGCTGGAGATCTGGGCCGAAGAACTCAAGGGCAAAATTATCATTGTTTCAGACGTTTCCACCGGTTCAACGGATGTCGGACCCGTGCCCACCGATGCCAATTTTCCGCTAAGCGGGGTGCACGCCAATGTCATTCATAACATCCTGACCGAATCTTTTCTCAGAGAGTTATCGGGCTGGGAATCGCTGCTCATCGAACTCATCCTGATGGCGGCGATCTTTTTGCTCTCCGTTCGTTTTTCTTCCCTGGCTTTTTCCGTCGGCATCATATTGCTGGCCATGGCTTACATCGCCGTTGCCATGGCGGGTTTTTTCTATGGCCGGCTTATTTTTAATCTGGTACGGCCGCTGTTGATGATCGGCTTTGCCATGGTGGCCATCGTGGTTTATCGCTACATCCTGGAAGAAAAAGAAAAAATGGAAAGCTTGCGCCAGCGCGATTTTATTCGCCACACCTTTGGTCGTTATCTCAGCAGTGAAGTGGTTGAAGAATTACTGGGTTCACCGGCAGGATTGAAAATGAGTGGCGAAAACCGCGAGGTCACCTTTTTGGTTTCGGACCTGCGGGGATTTACATCGCTGACCTCGAGCCTTTTACCGCAGCAGGTGATTGAAATCATGAACCGGTATTTTGAACAGATGGTTGAAATTATTGCCCGCTATCGGGGCACGGTGAATGAATTTATGGGAGACGGTATTCTGTCATTTTTCGGCGCCCCCCTGTATTCCGGCGACGACCCCGAGCGCGCAGTGGCCTGTGCCGTTGAGATGCAAAATGCGATGGCCAATGTGAATGCCCAACAGCGCGGGCTCAAATTGCCAGAGCTCGAAATGGGCATCGGCCTTAACACCGGTGAAGTGGTGGTAGGCAATATCGGCTCGGAGCGACGCGCCTCCTACGGCGCAGTGGGCACCCCGATCAACGCCGCTTACCGCATCGAGTCCTTCACCGTCGGCGGTCAGATTTTAATCAGCCCCACCACCCATACGCGCATAACTTCGGATCTCAATATATTGGGCACTAAAGAAGTCAAATTCAAGGGGCTTCATCAGCCCGTGACGCTATATGATATCGGGGGTATCGGTGAACCCTCTCACATGTATCTGGC
>JARRJQ010000267.1:2501-7462 GCA_037388985.1 Desulfobacterales bacterium
AATACCGTTGACGCGGCTGAATGTGCCGCTGAATATTGAATGCTTTCCTTTGGAAGGCAAAACGGTATCCGAAAGGGCAATTGCCGGCCGCATAACTCACCTTGGCGGAAATACGGCCGAAGGATCTTTGGACGAGAAGGTGGCCGTTTATACGAATCTCAGAATCCTGCTGGCGGATGAAGAAAATCGCGGGCTTTCAGAATTATATGCTAAAGTCCTGCCCAATGAAAACCCGGACACCGAGGGAACAGGCAACCGCCTGCGACTGCAATTTACTTCCATGTCTCAGGAAACGAAGAATTATCTTGAGAAAAAAACTGTCGGATAAATAACTGAGCCAATTAATCCAACGGACATAAGCGAAATATTGAAGAAATGATAGGCGAAAGTTTCCAGATCAGCGCTAGCGAGGCTGATAGCGCCGGTGTTCATTATGATTGACTTTTAAGTAATTACAAAACATAAAAAGCCATTCGAACAGCTTGAAAAAAATTTAGTTCATCTGACAATGATAAGGATCATCCTTCTTGAAAACTCAATATTAAATATAGCAAAGTCACTTTCTTACGTTCAGACTTCATTAATTAAATTATAGGGTGTGGGGTTTTTGAAAACTTAAAGGATTAACACTCAAATAAGCTTTTGGGGAGGTGAACTATGAGGATCAACCATTTCAAAAAAACATTGGCTAGGGTCCTAACGCTGACGATGATATTTGTTTTGGCCGGGTTTTTCCTTTATTCCTGCGCTGAAAGAACCTCTGAACCGGTTGTAGGAATTGCCGAACTTGCTAAAAAAGTTGATGAGCTAACAAAAAAAGTTGATGAGCTAACAAAAAGAGTTGACGAACTTAGCGAAAAAGTTGCTGTTCACGAGGTTAAAAATCCGGATACATTTATACTTGCTAACTATGGCAATCTTAGAACCCTTGACCCGGCCGTAGGTTATGATGTGACGTCTTCCCAGCGGCTGTGGAACATATACGAACCGCTGGTCTTTTTTGACGGCTCGTATACCGACCGGTTTTAGCCGCTGATTACCACGCAGGTGCCCAGCCTGGAAAACGGCGGTATAGCCCCAGACGGCAAGACATATACCTTCACAATTCGCAAAGGGGTCAAGTTTCAGGAAGGCGGCGATTTGACTCCCGAAGATGTGGTCTATTCGTTTAAGCGCAACATGATTGCCGATCCGGACGGCGGCCCCATGTGGATGCTGCTTGAAGCCCTGACCGGCGAAGGCTCCACCCGGGACAAGGACGGCAAGATCATCGAGGGCATTTTCGACACCATCGACAACTGTGTCGAGGCCAAAGGCGATCAGGTGATTTTCCATCTGCCCAAGCCCTATCCGCCTTTTATGGGGATTCTGGCTTACTCGGCATCGGTGATTATGGATAAGGAATGGGCCATTGAGAAGGGATGCTGGGACGGAAACATCAAAAACGCAGCCAAATACAACAATCCCGCACCGGGACATGAGCCCCTGCAGAAGGTGACCAACGGCACCAACGCTTACAAAATGGCATCCTGGGAGCCCAACAAGGAGTTTATTTTTGAGCGCTTTGACGGCTACTGGGGCCCCAGACCCAGGCTCAAGAGAGCAATCATTAAATACGTCGACGAGTGGAGCACCCGCAAGCTGATGCTGCAAAACGGCGACGCTGACCGGGTCAGGGTGGACAATCCCTACGTTCCCGAAGTTAGGGCCATGAAAGGGCTCAAACTTTACGAAGTCCCGCAGCTGTCGGTCACCGCTGCTTTTTTCTGCCAGAAAATCAACCCCACGGGCAATCCAAACATCGGCAGCGGCAAACTGGACGGCAACGGCATACCGCCGGATTTCTTTGCCGACATCAATGTGCGCAAAGCGTTTTTGCACGCTTTTGATCGCGACACATACAAAAAAGACGTCTTTCATGATCTGGTGGTGATGCCGACCAGCCCCGATATCAAGGGCCTGCCCTTTCACAAGGACGTTCCGGTTTATGAGTTCGACCTTAAAAAAGCGGCCGAGTATATGAAAAAAGCATGGGGGGGCGAAGTCTGGGAAAAGGGTTTCAAGATGATTATCACCCACAATACTGGAAATGAAATGCGTGAGGCCGCCGCCCATATGATGGCTGAAAACATTATGTCTTTGAATCCGAAGTTTCAGATCGAAGTGCGCAATGTGGAGTGGAAAGACTATCTGGTTCAATACCGCAATTTCATGTACCCGATATTTATCATCGGCTGGGGAGCCGACTACGCGGATCCGCATAACTTCATGTACACATTTATGCACTCACGAGGTGTCTACGGTCGATATATGGGCTATGAAAACGCTGAAGTGGACAGGCTCTGTGAAGCCGGTATCGCGACAGTGGACCCCAAAGAGCGCGAAAAGATCTATCACCAACTCCAGGACCTCTGGTACACGGAAGCCATCGCCAATACGATTTACCAGCAGATCGTGGTGCGCGCATACAGGGATTGGGTGCAGGGCTATGTGCCCAACCCCATGCTTACCGATGCCAATGAGATGTTGATGAATATCTGGAAGGAATAGCAATTATAGGTCTTTATATTTTTATCGCTCAGCTTTAACTCAGACGCTGATGAAGGGTTGCCGGGAACCTCGCGGTTCCCGGCAATCTTGTAATCATCTATTTGCCGACCATGCATGCTTTCATTGCCAGAAGGTTTCTGCTGCTGATTTTTGTTCTCTTCGGGGTTTCTGTTTTGATCTTCGGTATTCTCATGACTTTCAGTCCGGAACGCAGAGCGGCTGCCTTTGTCACCACCCCCCAGCAGGCCAAGGATATCCCCAAACTGATCAAAACATTCGGCCTGGACGATCCCTTTTACGTGCAGTACTTCCGGTGGCTGAAAGAAGTCTTCAAAGGCAATCTGGGCTGGTCCCTGGTTGCCGCCCAACCGGTTGGAAAAGCGTTCTGGCGCTATTTTCCGGTCACCCTGGAGATGAATCTTCTGGCCGCACCCATTGTTATCATCCTCGGAATCTGGCTGGGCACCATTTCCGGTGTTCACCGGGACAGCTGGATCGACCACTTCAGCCGCATTTTTGCCATCGTGGGCTGGTCCCTGCCGACTTTTTTATTTGCCCTGCTGCTGCTGATGATTTTTTACGGATACATTCCGCTATTTTCGCCGGGAGTGATCAGCGATCAAATTACGATGTTTATTCTGGACCATCCGGACCAATTTATCCGCTATACCGGTATGTATACCGTTGACGGGATCCTCAATGGGCGGCTGGATTTTGCCCTGGATGCGCTGCGCCATCTGGTATTGCCCGTGACGACCTATGTGATTGTGGTGGTGGCCCTGAACATGCGGGTCATGCGTTCGGGGATCATTGAAGAATTATCAAAGGATTACGTGGTGACCGCCCGGGCTAAAGGGGCGGATCAAAGAACCATCAACATCAAACACGCCCGCAGAAATGCGCTGCTTCCCGTAGTCACCGTGGCGGGTCAACTGGTGGCGCTGTCCATGGAGGGCAGCATTGCGGTGGAGGTGGTCTTCAACCGTCAGGGAATCGGCTGGTGGCTGGCTCACTCCGCGATGCAACTGGATATGCCGGTTTTGATGTGTATCTGCCTGTTTATGGGCATTGTGTTTGTTATTACCAATCTCACATTGGATATTTTGTACGCCTATATCGATCCGAGGATCAGGTTGGATTAGTTGGATTAGGTTGATTGGTTGATTAGTTGATTAGTCAGTAGAACTTCGAGGACTGCAATCAAGAAAACCATTCAACCAATTAACCCATTAACGAATCAACCAGATAATCATGACCCCTGAGCACCCCAGGCTGCGCGAGCTTAAATTTACCCTCTATCGGATTTTTAGAAATCCGTCGGCGATTATCGGCTTCAGCCTGCTTTTTATTTTTGCGGCGGTGGCCATTTTTGCGCCGCAGATTGCACCGCCCAGATATGCGCACAATCCATATTTGATGCCGCACAAAGGTTTTTCGCCGACGCCCCGGCCTCCCGGCCCGGATTACATCTTCGGCTCCACATCGGGCCAATACGATATTTTTTACGGGGTGATCTGGGGAACCCGCACCGCATTTAAAATCGGGCTCTTTGTGGTTGTTATCGCCGGCATTGTGGGTGTCTCTCTGGGAGCGGTCGCCGGATATTACGGGGGTATCGTCGACGAGGTGCTCATGCGCACCACCGACGTTATGTGGGCCATCCCGACGCTGGTGCTGGCGATGGCGATTGTGGTGGCCTTCGGCCGCGGGCTTGATAAAATCATGATCGCCCTGGCCATGGTGCAATGGCGCTGGTATGTGCGCGTGCTGCGCTCTGAGATCTTGACCCTGCGCGATCAGGACTTCGTGCAGGCGTCCAAAATTATGGGGGTTTCGGATTTTATGATCATTTTGCGGCATATTTTGCCCAATGCCATTTATCCGGTATTGATCATGGCCTCCATGGACATGGGATCCATGGTGATTACAGCGGCTTTTATGAGTTTCATCGGGCTGGGTGCTCCTAAAGGCTATGCGGATTGGGGCCAGATGGTCGCACTGGCCAGAAATTACATCGTCGGCCCGGCAGATGACCCGTTGAAGTTTTGGTATACGATCGTTATTCCCGGCGGGTGCATTATCCTTTTTGTTTTGGCCTGGAATTTGATCGGCGACGCCCTGCGCGACGCTTTCGATCCGAAAGTGAGAAGAAGATGATTTTGTGATTCTACCACAGAGGCACAGAGATCGCAGAGTTTATTTTTTATTTTGCTTTCCGTTGAGAGGACGGAAAGCAAAAAAACAATCTGTGTCCGGCAAGTATAATACGGATTACAAGCCACATCCCTTTACTTCTATCTAAGCAACATTAGTGGCTGAATTAATAAAGTTTAGAATAAATTTTATTTATAACCCGCAGGGTTGAGTTGTTTTGCCTTGTCGGCGTCTCAGCGACAAGGCAAAGAAAATTT
>JARRJQ010000268.1:0-4958 GCA_037388985.1 Desulfobacterales bacterium
GACCGCCGGAACCCGGCTCTGCCATCATCACTGCAGATCATTGTTATACATGTACCGCAGGCTCAGGCTTTACCTGAGGCGGTGCCATTGATACCTGAGTTCAGGTTGGAGTCCATCGATGCCGGCATTGACACGTGATCGGCTGATTGTTTTTACCCGCTTTCCCGAACCGGGCAAAACAAAAACCCGCCTGATCCCGACCCTGGGACGGCGGGGTGCGGCCGAACTGCAGCGACAGATGACCGAGTACCTCATCTCAACGGCTGTGAAAACAGTCCAACCACCCGAACTGACCCTTGAAGTTCGCCACGAAGGGGGCAACGCCGCACTAATGCGCAGCTGGCTGGGAGGGCAGTTTATCTACCGTGCTCAAGGCCCCGGAGATATAGGGCAGCGCATGGTGCGTGCATTTGAAGAAGCCTTTCAGACCGAAACCGAGCGAGCCGTCATCGTCGGCAGCGATATCCCGGAAATTTCAGCCGATATCATCCGGAACGCATTTGAAGAACTCAAAGAATGGGATCTGGTGCTCGGTCCCGCCAAAGATGGCGGATATTACCTGATCGGTATGCAACGCGGCGTCTCTTTTGATGCCATTCCCCGATTATTCAGTAACATAAAATGGGGAAGCCGGGAAGTTATTTCCCAGACTCTAAAAGCCGCAAAATCATTGGGACTGCGGTTTAGCCTGCTGAAAGAACTGGAGGATATCGATCGGCTTGAAGATCTGCATATCTGGGCCAAAGTAAAAGATTCAACGGCCACATTAACGAAGACCGCGAAAATTTCAATCATCATTCCGACCCTCAACGAAACAGCAATCCTTGCCGAAACACTTGCCCAGTTCAAAGGTCTGGATCAACTGGAAGTGATTGTCGTTGACGGCGGAAGCCAGGATGACACAACCCAACTGGCCGCCGGCCTGGGCGAAAAAGTGATTCAAACGAAACCCGGCAAGGCCCGCCAGATGAATGCCGGTGCATCAGCAGCTACCGGTGAGGTGTTGGTGTTTCTGCATGCGGATACCCGTTTACCGCAAAATTTTAGTAGACGAATCCTGGCTGCTCTGGAACAAAACGGTGTCGTTGCCGGTGCCTTTCGCTTGCATATCGATTCGGGTGCACGGGGGATTCGATTCATTGAACAGGTGGCCAATTGGCGGTCGCGCTATTTGAAGATGCCATACGGTGACCAGGCGCTTTTCATGAAAAAAGCACCTTTCCAGAAAGTCGGCGGCTTTGCCCAGGTGCCGATCATGGAAGACTTTATTCTGGTCCGGCGGTTAAAACGCATTGGCAAGATCATCACCCTGCCCGAATTCGTAATAACATCCCCCCGCCGCTGGACTCACCTGGGGGTTTTGAGACCCTGGCTCATTAACCAGTTGATTGTCATTGCATATTATCTGGGCATCTCCCCTGATCGATTGAGCCGCTGGTACCGTCGCGAAGCGGGCAAAAGCGGTGATTAAATCCGCACCCGATTTGACCACAGACACTATTGCGCCTAAAAGACCGATACGACCATGAAAATGGAAAATAAAAGGGGTAAGCGTATGGACAGATCCCGGTGTTCAATCCTTCATTTCGTTTTAGTGTTCTGTTTATCGGCTGTTTTATTGGCCGGCTGTGCAATGATACCGGTGCCGACCCGATCGGATCGCATTGGCGAAACCGGGCCGCTCGGCAACTGTGCGGATTTTTTTGCATCACTTGATAAAAGAACCGAGGAAGCTGCTGTTCTTGATCCGGGTGTTTTTCGGGTGAGAAATTATCCGTACTTGAGGGTGAATCGGTTCATCGCTTCGTTTCGTGAGGAGGTTGACGACCCGGCTGCCTTTGGAGCTTGGGTGGACCGGATGCAGGTCCTGGATCAGGATGCCCGCCATTATGAAATTGCCAACCTGACGGATTCGACTGTCGCGATGCTTGACCCGGTAAACGGGAGAGCCGGGCTTTACAATAGGGTTGCCGCCTGCGGCGATCTTTTAAAGGAAACGGATTTCAAGGACACTGAATCTCAGCAGAAACTGCGCAACCGGCTTGCCGTATTTGACGAATATATTGTGCTGCGCAGGGTTTTAGGCATTTATCCGCTGACCCGTTTGTTTGTTTCTCACGGGGTGTCCAAATGGCATGCGGAGGCACATAAACGTTTTTCAATTGAACCGCCGGTAAACTGGCAAACGATCCGTTATGTTTCCGACCCAAAAATCGATTGGATGTCGATGCGTCAAATCGTCGCGGAAACAAAACGGGATGCCCTCGGCATCCCCGTCTACTCGCCCGAGCAGCGGGAGGCTCTTTTCCGGATGTATGCCCCGGCCTGGGAAATTCAGATCCAGGGCGACGATGACCGAATCGGAACACCTATTTGGACCGCCAAGGGGGTTCTCGATGTCGATACCCGCAAGCCGCTGACCTATACCCTGCTGTCCTTTACGCGCTTCGCAAAACAAATCCTGACCCAACTAAACTACATTGTCTGGTTTCCCTCGCGACCCAAGCAGAGTGCCTGGGACCTTTATGGAGGGTTGCTGGACGGGTTAAATTATCGCGTTACGCTGGACAGCCACGGAGTCCCCATTCTTTACGAGACCGTTCATAACTGCGGATGTTACTACAAAGCCTACCCCACAAAGCGACTGCAAGTTCGGGCAAAAATCGAGTACGCCGAACCGCCGCTAATCCTCAAGGCCCCTGATCTGGACCCCTCTGAAAATTTTATGACGGTTGCCCTGGAAAGCCGAACTCATTACGTTCAGCACCTTTATCCCCAGCCGCGTAAATTGCAGCCCGAAGCGGTGGCTTATTCCCTCGCAGATTACGGGCAGCTCCGCAGTCTTCCCTATTCAAGCGCGGATCGCAGAAGTATGTTCGATCAAGACAGCCTCGCCCCCGGCACTGAAAGGCTGGAGCGGTTTATCCTCTGGCCCACGGGAGTTCTTTCTCCGGGAGGCATGCGCCAGTGGGGTCGCCATGCAGTGGCCTTTGTGGGCAAACGCCATTTCGACGATCCGTTTTATATGGACAGAATGTTTAAGGATCGAGATTAGAACCTATCTCAAAAATGCATCTAACACTCAATAGCGGCGTTACCGACCTCCTTTATGGCTCATCCCGCCTGCGGCGGGGCTGCGCTTTTTCGCCTGTCCCGCCATAGCCCGGCGTTCGTCAGAGGGCGACGGCGGATCGGCCGGTGCTTGCTGAGCACTTTAATTTTAATAAATCAGATGCGAAGTCCCGCCGTTTAGCGGGACTCTTGAGCGTGATCTACTATTTTTGAGATAGGTTCTAATCACTCATTAAGCGGGCTTTTTGTGCGTAGCGTCACGCGCAGGATTTCTCCCGGACGCCAAAGGCGCATTCGCGGCCCCCAGGTGCCCGTGCCGCGGCAGACAATGACCGGCATGCCGCTCACAGCGTATCGCCCCGCCAGCATCGGATAGCTGCGGCTCACCAGATAGCCGAAGGGCCAGATCTGGCCACCGTGGGTATGTGCACAGAGCATCAGGTTTGCACCTGCGCGCGCCGCCTTCTCGGTCTCCCATGGCGTATGTGAAAGAAGAATGGTTGCTCCCGGAGGTCGATCCGCGAGCGCCTGTGAGATAAAATCGCCGCCAAGACCGGCTCGATATTTAGAGGTCAGATCGTCCACACCTGCCAGAATAAAGCCGGGCCGCAATTCGACCCAACGATTGCGGAGCAGCCGGATGCCGGCTTCATCAAATAAGCGCATGCTCCGATTACGGCCTCCGTGGAACTCGTGGTTTCCCGTAACGGCCCAGACACCCAATGGCGCAGAAAGGCGACGAAAGATAGAAAGCAGCTCGTCCCGGGGCTCTGCATGCCCTTCAAAAAGATCGCCGAGGAAGACTACCAAGTCGGGGCGCTGCTGCTTGACCTGCGCGACCCGTGCCGCCAGCCAGCGTTTGCCGATCAGCGAGCCGAGATGCAGGTCGGACAAAGCAACAATCACCGTTTGGTCCATCGCACGGGGAAGCTCAGGAAGGCTCACCTCGTAACGTTGCACCACCGGGGGCCTCAAACCCTGGACCAGTGCAATTATTGAAAGCACTGCCCCGGTGGCTAAAGCCCAGCCGCGAATCGAAGGCGCTACCTTCGGCAGCAGCAATCCAAACAGGGTAATGATCTCAGCTGCTAATAGAGGAACGAAGAGCAGAAACAGCACCCCCATCCAAAGCATACCGAAAAATTCCGTTGCGGCCGCCAGGGTTCCGGTTCCGCTGTGACCATATACGCGCCCGATGAAAAAAACTGCCCAGAGCAGCACACCTGTCCCGATCAGGAGATTTAACGAAACATGCCGACTGATCAGCGGCACTGAAGAGGCTCTCCAAAAAACGTACGTGTGCATCAAAGTGCAAATGGAAATAAGAATACTGCCGAACATGTTCCCCCGCAAAAAATTGTCAAACCCGGAGTGTCGATTTTACGCAATGGCGCCCTGTAATGTTCGATTCGGCATGCCTGCGTCCTAAAGTACCTCTAACACGACGGAATTAAGATTTTCAACAGATAATAACGGGTTAGTTCACTTACCACAGTACTTGACTTCATGATTTCGGACGCTTATTTTGCTGATACGATATAAATCATTAAGTTCAAGAAGGGTTCAGCCGATAACCTAAAAAAGCGAGTTGATTTTCTAGCATTTATAATTTTGAATGGGTTTTAAGGCCACATCTAAAAATTTGATTAATGAATTGAGTTCTGCTATAGTTTATTAATTAATGAAAACTCAGAGCGGCAATGAGGCCAAACAGCGCTGAGCGATCTTCACCTCCCGAAAAGATTGCCCGCCATGACCTGCATTTCCCGTTTTTACCGGAATCCGTGATTTGGATAAGCACTTGCTACCCTGACATGGCGTCTCCCGAAAAAACTTCAGCTCAACAGAATCGGTGCGGACTTGATTCACCGGCACATCGAAATTAC
>JARRJQ010000269.1:0-7024 GCA_037388985.1 Desulfobacterales bacterium
TACTCGGCATTTGATAATATACACGAAGTGGGCAAAATTAGGGAAATAGTATTGAAATAATCACCCTGAAATGATAGTCTGAAAGCTTTTTTAACTGAGGTGAAATTTGAAGGTTTAGGAGTTACCATGATCGCGGGAATTTTGTTCATGCTCGGATTGGGGATTGTCTGCGCGGTGATTTTAACCGCAGCTTCCCGAATCTTTTATGTATATGAGGATCCGCGGATTGCCCGGGTAGAAGCCTGTCTCGCGGGCGCCAATTGCGGCGGGTGTGGATACGCAGGATGCTCTGCAGCCGCTGTGGCGGTTGTTGCCGGAAAGGCCGAACCCAACGTTTGCATCGTCGGCGGCCAAGAGTCGGCAGCCAAAGCTGCGGAAGTCATGGGGGTAGAGGTCGGACTGGCCGAGTCTCCCAAATCATATAACCCGTGCAGCGGCGGACGACGAGCCGCTGATAAATTCGTCTACCTTGGAGTTAACAGCTGCCGGGCACAGGCAACGCTGTTCGGAGGCCAGCGGGCCTGCAATGTCGGATGTATCGGACTGGGCGACTGCATCCAGGCATGTCAGTTCGGTGCCTTAAAAATGGGACCTGAAGGTTACCCGGTCGTAGTGGCGGAAAAATGTGTTGGATGCGGTGTCTGTGAAACGGTTTGCCCAAAATATGTGATGAAGGTCAAAACCATGTCTGAGCGGCTGATGCATTTCAATTGCAATGAAGACCGCCTGGCTCCCTGTCGCCAGACCTGTCCGGCGGAAATCGATATCCCGCGCTATATCGCTCAAATCCGTGAAGGCGACTACGAGGGTGCGATTGACACAATCCGCGAGCGCAATCCATTTTTGCTGTCCTGCGGCCGGGTGTGTCCGCATCCCTGCGAGACCAACTGCCGCCGGGGAATCGAAGATGAACCCGTGTCCATCAATCAATTGAAACGCTTTGTCGCCGATTATGAAATGAATGCCGACGAGCGCCTTCCCATAGCGACGGCCCCCGAAACTCGCAAAAGGATCGCAGTTATCGGTGGAGGCCCGGCCGGCTTAACCTGTGCCTACTTCCTGCGCCGACTCGGACATCAGGTTAACATTTTTGAAGCGATGCCGAAACTGGGAGGGATGCTGCGCTACGGCATTCCCGAGTACCGTCTCCCTAAAAAAGTTTTAGACTGGGAAATCCAGGGTATTCTGGATCTGGGGGTTGATTATCATACGAACGTGAAATTCGGCCACGATTTCGATCTGAGCTCTCTTATCGCCGCTGGATTCGATGCTGTCTTTCTGGGTATCGGGGCATGGAAGGATGCCAGCTTACGGGTAGAGGGTGAAAATCTGAAAGGCTGCTACACCGGGATCGATTTCCTGTCCAGACTCGCGGCCGGAGAACCTCCTCCCATCGGGCAAACCGCCGCAGTCATCGGTGGCGGCAATACCGCCATAGATTGTGCTCGCAATCTGATTCGCCTGGGAACCCGAAACGTATCTATCGTTTATCGCCGTACGCGAGGAGAGATGCCCGCCAACGCGGTCGAAATCGATGCTGCCGAACACGAAGGAGTTCAATTTTTATTTCTGGCCGCCCCGGTAAAAGCAAAGGGTGATGACGATGGCCATGTGACCCACCTGGAGTATTTGAAAATGAAGCTGGGGGAACCCGACGCCAGCGGCAGACGCCGCCCGGTCCCCGTAGAAAAATCTGAAACCCTGCTTGAAACCGACATGGTCATCACCGCCATCGGTCAATCTCCCGATGTTTCTTTCACCGAGCGCTCCCAGGAACGCCTCGCAGAGCTGAGAACCACGCGCTGGAGTACGATAGACGTAAACCCCCAAACACTGCAAACTAACATCCCGTATCTGTTTGCGGCAGGAGACGCAGCCACCGGTCCGTCTCTGGTTGTGGAAGCAATCGGAGGCGGAAGACGGGCGGCCCGCTCAATCCACCAGTATATCATGGGCCAGGCGGTTGCCGCGCAGCCCCAAGAACTGGGAAAGGATTTGATTGCTGAATCCGTCTTTGATCATGTAGACGGGATAATCAAAAATTCCAGGGCACCCATGCCGGAATTGCCGGTTAAAGAACGCATATGCTCGTTTGTTGAAGTCGATCAGGCACTTACAGAGGTTACTGCAAAAGATGAAAGCAACCGGTGCTTGTCTTGCTGCCTGACATGTTATGACCCGGACGTGGCGGTAAGCACGGTATCAAAGGTCAAAGATAGGAGTAAAGAGAGAGAAGTCGCTTAAAAAATCAAAAAGGTTTCGGGTGTCAGGTTTCAGAATTGTCAGGGCTGACACCTGAACACTGAAACCTGACACCTAAAAATATAGATTCGAGCTAAATAAACACAAATAGGCTCATTATATTAATCAGCAACCGTTTTACAACTTGACATACTGGAGAGGAGGACCTCATGGGTGGTCTGGATTTTTTAAAGAAGGTCGACATCTTCAAGGGGTTCAATAAAGAACAGTTAAAGGCGGTCAACAAAGAAGCACACAAAAAGGAATATTTTTATGGAGACCGATTGTTTGCCGAAGGCGAAGATGCCGATCGGATTTGGCTGGTAGAGGAAGGACAGGTCGACTTGCGATTTGATTTGCCGGGTCGTCAAACTTCGGAGGAAAATAACGTTTTTTCGATAGCCAGCGGTCAAACGCTGGGGTGGTCCGGCTTTGTTCCACCTTTTAAATACGCGCTTTCCGCTTATAGTGCCACCAAACCCTGCAAAATCCTTCAGATTGCAAAAGATTACCTTTTGGAATGCTTTGAAAAAGATCCCCGCATGGGATTGATGTTTATGACCAATTTGGCAACGATCACCAGCATGCATTTTGACCAGCTGCAGAAATCCGCCAGTGTTTCACCGGCGGCAAAGGTAAAAATTACGGTTCATATGGCGACCTGCGGAATAGCAGCCGGCGCCCGTGAAGTTATGAATGCCCTGGTTGAGGAAATCTCGCGCTCCAACCGCAAGGATATTGAGGTTGCCAGTTCCGGGTGCATCGGTCATTGTAAGAATGAGCCCAACATAACGGTTGAAATCGGTGGCGGAGAACCCGTCATTTATCAACAAATGACCCCCGATAAAATGCGTCAAGTTTTCAAGCGCCATATTATGATGGGGGAAATACAAGAAGACTACAGATTGGCTTAGGGGGCTTACATGCTCAGTCTCGATTTTCTCGAAAATGTCGAAGCTTTTGCAGACCTGGATGACGATCAACTGACGACCATTCAGGGCTGTTGCGAAGTAGCCGATTACAAACGCGGTGAAAAGATTTTTGCTGCCGGTGATACCTCTGAATATTTCTGGATGGTACGCGAAGGGCAGATTAATCTGACCTGGGATGGGTCTGAAGGCCCGACCCTGCCGGAAAGCACCATTACGACGTTAACCGAAGGAATGTCTTTTGGCTGGTCGGGTATGGTGCCACCCTTTAAATATCGCCTTTCAGCGCATTGTGCTTCCCGCAGTTGCAAAGTCATCAGGATTCAAAGGGACCGTCTTAACCGGCTTTTCGCAGCCGACGCCAGAATAGGCTATAAAATCATGTCGAAAGTGATGATTGTGGCCGGCCAGCGCTTTCATCAGCTCCAGGATGAAGTCGCCAAACGCAGGGGGCATGATATTATTAACCGTTGGTAGTCACAAGGTTTGCGGCTTGAAAATGTAAAGCTATCTTCGAAAAAATAAGTCGTAATCTTAAAATCAGATAACCTCCTATAAGCACTTAAAAATTTTATATTGCACTTTGTTAGCAGTTTACGAAAAATTCCTTGAAAGCTGAACTACATTATGGTAGTCCGTGCTTGGTTTTGTCAGGCATGGTTTTGACAGGCAACCCAAAATAGATACGGAAATAAAATGTTTTCAAAAAAGGAATTAAAGCTGGCATATGCATTGGCCGTGTGTTTATTGCTCATCGGCGTTATCAGTTACGCCGCCTTTCCGCTAAAAACACCAAAAGATCCGCTGCGTATAATGTTTAAGGTTACAGCCGGAAACGTTTTATTTGATCACCAAACCCATGCCTCAGAAGTCGGCTACGGGCTTTCCTGCGAGGACTGCCATCATGATCTAATCGATCAAGGCAGTGAGCAACCGCAACCGTGCGAGGCGTGTCATGATCCAACAGAAGGTGATGAAGATATGCCCAAACTCTCAGATGCTTTTCACAAGCAGTGTGGAGGTTGCCATGCTGATTTCGGCGCCGGCCCAACAGAAAAAGATTGCGGCCAGTGTCATGTGAGGTAAATGGGATCTGTTGATTGATTGTCCATATTTTTTAGAAGTGGTTTCAAAACCTCAGATCAGGTTCAAGGGCAAGGCGTCCCGCGGATTGAAAACGGAGCGTACACGTCAGTACGTAAGTATTTCAATGCGCGGGAAAACACAGCCATTGGACCTCAGATGGGGTTTTGAAACCACTTCTAAGCGGTTTATGATAAAAGGGTGAATTATGCTTAAAAAATTATTTGTCGGTCTGACGCGCCCCCAGCTTGAATACGAAAAGCTACCGGTTCGGCTCCCGGAGCCAGAGAGAATCCCGGTCCCAAAAAACATCACCCTGCTTCACCCCAAAAAGGACAACCATCACCTGCCATCCATTCTGGGGATCGGTGATCCGGTAAAGTCCGGACAAAAACTATCTCTTTATGCAGATCAAAATTCCTATGTCATTTCACCGGTTACCGGCACCGTGGCCGGTCTTTCACCTTACACCGGCAACTTCGGAAAAACCTATATTGCCATATCCATCGACGTCGGCAGAGATGAAAGCTTTGACGATGCCTTCCAGCAGCAGATGCAAAATCCAACAATGCAATTGGCCTCCGGTTATCTGGCGTGTGCACCGGGTAATCCACCCTGGAGCATTCTGACCCATTCGGAAAACGGCATTAAGATCATTGTTATCAGGGGGTTGGACGCAGATCCGATGGTGGCGACCAACTGTCATTTTAATTACCGCCGGCGAGTCCGTCCAGGGATACGGTCACATCGGCGCACTGGTAAAAAGCGTTAAAACCGCTTATCCCGCAGCGCTGCCCCATATGGTGATGAAAGAGGTTTTGGGTCAGATCGTTCCGGCCGGAAAAACCTGCGAAGATCTCGGTGTATGCTTTTTCAATGCGGAAGCGGTTGTCTCAGTCGGCAAGGCCTTTGCTTCCGGACAACTGCCGACGACCAAAATATTGACTCTTGTCAAGAAAGACGGAACCTCAAAAATCGTTGAAACCCCTATCGGCACACCTATCGCCAATATTCTGGAAGCATACGGCGAGACGGTTAACGAATACGACCACATTATTTTCGGCGGCCCCATGACGGGATCGGCGATTTATGCGCTGGAACAGCCTGTTGAGCCGGACACGGATTCTATCATCGTGCTGGATCGTGATAAAGCCGCCTATGTTTCGGATTATCCCTGTATAAACTGCGGCGAATGCGTACGGATTTGCCCGGCGAAAATCCAGGTAAACATGTTGGTCAGATTTCTGGAAGCAAGCCAATATGAGAATGCGGCCGACAACTACGACTTGTATTCGTGCATTGAATGCGGCCTGTGCAGCTATGTATGCGTATCCAGGATCCCGATTTTCCAGTATATCAAATTAGCAAAATACGAACTGGAACGCGCTAAAATTCCGGAGGCAGCGAATGCTTGAAAAAACAAAAGCGGTTGAGCAACCACCAACCCTCACACGAAAAAAGCTCATCGTTTCCCATGCACCTTTTTTGCACAGCGGCCGCAGGATAACCGAGCGCAGCTACCATACCATGCTGGCCGCCGTGCCGGCCCTGCTGCTGGGTTTTCATTATTACGGGATGCCGGCTGTCGGAGTGGTGTGCCTGTCCGTTTCCAGCGCTATATTATGGGAACTGGTCATTAACCTGGTAACCCGCAAACGGATCACAATCGGAGACGGAAATGCTGCGTTAATCGGGCTTTTATTGGCCATGCTGCTTCCGGCAACCATGCCCTGGTGGGCGGTAATCACCGGCACCTTTATTGCGGTGGTCATCGGCAAGCAAATCTATGGTGGCATCGGCGGTAACGCATTCAATCCGGTGGCTGTTGCAGTGGCGATCATGATGGTGGCCTGGAAAGGCTTATTTGATTTTGACGCAATGCTGGTGAACTACAATTTTGATTTTAACGCATTGTATCCAATCGCCGCCGCCAAACATTTCGGGTCTGCATCGGTAGGATCTTTTAACCTTTGGAATATTTTTATGGGTCAGCAGACTGGCGGAATCGGCGCTACCTTTGGTTTAGGGCTGCTGATCGGCGGCATTTACCTCATGCTGCGCGGATTTATCCGCTGGGAGATATCGCTGACCTTCCTGGCCGGGGTATATTTGACCGCATTTTTGTTCAACCTGGCCGATCCGGTCAGCTTTGCTCCGCCGGCTTTCCATCTATTGACCGGCTATACCTTAATCGGCGCCTTTTTTCTGGCAACCGAGGATTCATCTTCACCGGTTAATTTTGTCCCGATGCTGATCTATGGCGGTTTCGGCGGGATAATGACAGTCTTAATCCGCAATATCGGTATGTGGGTTGACGGGGTCATTTTAGCCGTGCTGGTATGCAATCTGATCAATCCGATGCTGGATAAAATCAGGCCCCAGGCACTCGGAAAGGTAATGTAACGTGCGTGAAATCATCAAAATGATCGTGGTTCTTAGCGTTTTAAGTTTAGTATCCGGAGGCCTTCTGGCTGCCATTCACAACCAGACCAAAGAGCAAGCCCAGATCCAGTTGATCAAATATGTTAAAGGCCCGGCTCTACTGAAAGTTTTTCAGGATGCCTCCAATGATCCTATCACCAGCCGGTTTGAGATAAAGGAGGGCAAGACAACCCGGAATGTTTTTGTCGGAGTCTTCGACGGCCAACCCCGCGGCGTTGCTTTCGAGACATTCGGTAAAGGCGGATATGGCGGGTACGTGGGGCTGATGGTGGGAGTAAACGTCAAAGACGACAAACTGATCGGCGTTGCGGTAACCAGCAATTCGGAAA
>JARRJQ010000270.1:0-650 GCA_037388985.1 Desulfobacterales bacterium
GTTCAATATCGCGGCGGGGCCGAGTTTCAAACCGCAGGCATACTGTAGTATGTCGAGGATTTGAAACGAGGCACCAACAAAGATAGTGGGCCAAAAGACATTTTTGAGATGGGTTCTAGTATGGGTGATCGGTGAATCTTTTAAAAGGGAGGAAATGAATCGCCCCTTTCTTTTTATCTGTCGACTTATTTGGAGTCCTCGATCAATATTTTGCGCAGTTCTATATAGGAGGGAGGCATCGGGTACTCCATTTTAAGGTAACCCGGACTGATCGGATAAGCCTGTTTGCCTTCATGCGAAAGCTTCAATCCATCGACGACCTCTTCAAATCGGTTCTTCGGCATGGCAAACGCCAATTCTCCGTCGGCGATTAATCCCAACCGTCGCTCTCCATTTCCGGGAATACTAAATTTGCATTTTCCTTCGAGAATTGAAGCAACCATCGGCAGAAGACAACCTCCGGACCCAGTGGATTTCGACGTCAAACTCTCACCCGAGGCAAAAACAGCCGCCTGAATCATGCGCATCACCTGGGCCCCACTCCCATAAAATAAAATAACATCGGGGTCGAAGCCGGCTTTTTGGATCGGCGAAATCAGAATAGAATTAAATTGCCCGAACTTAAATTTGGGCAATTGTTCAGCTGTTTT
>JARRJQ010000270.1:670-10028 GCA_037388985.1 Desulfobacterales bacterium
CTTCACAAAACCCAAACCCACCAGCGCTATCGGGCAAGACTGGCTGTGTTTGTCAAGAACCAGAGTCAAGCCTTCCCTGCGACTCAATGCCAGCGCCTGGCAGAGCGTAAGCGCGGCACCAAAGTCTTTCAACGGATGCCTGGCATCCTTTGGAAGATCATTATCGCTGCTGAGCATTTTAACGGCCAGAAGATATGTTTGAGGTTTGACGTAAGTTGAAACGACCTCATCTATTTTCGTTAGACTCAACATCTGATACCCTCCCTGGTAATTTTTGGTGGTTTTTTATCTTGATTCTGGATTCAATGGAATCCATTTTTATGTTGCGCTTATAAGAGTACATCACGGCCAATATTTTTGCTCTTTTTCCGCCGATACTTTTACCGGTATGCGGGATTCTCGAATCAAAATAAATACTATCCCCCTCTTTTAATATGTACTTTTTATCTTTATAAATAAATTCATGAACGCCTTCAAGAACATACATGAACTCTTCACCCTCATGCATAAAGACCGCTTTTTCGTCAAAAGCCGGCATGAGAAAAAACGGTTCCATGTTCTTTCCGCTTTTCTTATGCGCCAAAGCCTCGTAATGATACCCTTCAAGAGATGCATTTGAAATTTTTTTGCCTTCACCCTTACGCACGATGCAAAGATCAGAATCGTCTGTTATTTCAAATTGTTCAGCCGTCAAAAGGGTGATGTCCACTTTAAGTGCAGCCGCAATCTTGCTCAACGTCGAAAGCGGAGGTGCCGTATCGGACTTTTCAATTTTTGAAATATAGCCTTTCGTTAAGCCGCTGAGTTCCGCCAGTCTTTCCTGAGACATGTGGCTTTCTAAGCGTATCTTTTTGATATTTTGGGCGATCAGTTTTTCATCCATTTTTGAAGGACCTTGTTATGGCTAATTCCATCTCATGAGATTACTAGCGGCAGATCCAGAAAATTCCCCATCTCTCTTTGGAGCCCATTTAATCTCTGGAATGATATTAAAGCCGATCGATAATACCCGGAATGGCCTTGACCAAAGTTTGCTCCCAAGTCCGGAGTACTTTTGTTACATATTCCGGGTCTTCCTCGCAATACTGCCAGAAGTCGGCGTTCAGCGGAACTTTTGTAAAATCTTCGAAAAAAAGATAATCTTCTGTTTTTAGCATCTCTCGAATTGAAAAAATTTTGTCGCGCTCATCCTTATATAGGCTGGATAGTTCATCCTTTTGCATGCCCAAGGCGGTAATCAAAAGATTCGCTTTTTTTATCATTTCAACACTCAATTCTTTAGAACGCCAGCCACCGGGTATGTGAATCCCTTTTTCGTGCAAAGCAGTTCTCGTCACTTCAGACATGGGTCTGTTGTAAAACGGCTCGGGGGATGGGATGTTATTCTCGGCCAAATAGTCCTTGAGCCTCTGGGGTAAAAAGCCGGCTGAAGACACGCTGATATCGACGCCCTGTTTGCGAAACATATCGGTCAAAAACAATTCCGCGAAAGTGCTTCGAACGCGATTCCCCACACAGACAAATGATAGCTCGGGTCTCACTTCAAAAGCCATTCCTCGTCAAGCATTATTTCATTTTCGGATTTCGATGGGCACCTTAGCTCAATGTTTCCTATTTGTCAACCTCAAATCGGAGATTACCTGCACCGGCGCAATGACTGGATTGGGTCTGATAAAGGTCATTCATTACTGAATTCTGCTTGAATTTATTTATATCCTATTGATATTCATATCGTTTTAGATTTTATATTTTTAGCTGCCTCAAAAGCCTTTTAAGCAGCATGTTACGAGGGATATTTTTAGCGTGCCAAAGGTTTCCTGATACTCTACCCTGCACCGCTTAAAGCCACAGATTTTTTTGTTGACAATTTGGAAACAAAAAGAATACAACCTTTTAAACTCACCTCGATGCCAAAGCGTTTTTGGGCTGCCGCCATATTTAGGTAGCGCTTTAGCAATAAACTAATTATTTTCAATAACTTAATAAAAATAAGCTGGTATTAAGAACCGAGGTTTAGATCCAACTCACGCTTTATTTGGGAAATTCGACTCCCGATCTTTACTGCCCTGGTGTTGCCAAACTGGATACTGATTCCAAACTTTTTTCGATTGGATAAAGATGCCGTGCATGAAGAGCTAATTACCAAAAACATTAAAGAACTTCGCAAGCAAAAAAAGATTACCCTGCAGCAACTTGCAGACTTAACCGGCCTCACAAAGGGATACCTATCAAAGATAGAAAGATCTAATAAAGCGCCGCCTTATTCCACGTTGAATAAGATCGCCGTCGCCTTAAACCTTGATGCAACCGCTCTGTTGGGAAACAATTTAAACCAATCTCAAGACACGCGTATTTCATTTACCAAGAAGCATGAAAGAAAACGAGTTGAACAGTTAGGCTCCATAGCAGATGGTTCTTTATACGGCTATCGATATGAAGCACTTGCATATGATAAGCAGGGTAAAAATATGGAGCCTTACATTATAGAGCCGGCCTTTGAGGAAGAAGCCATCTTCCAGCATGAGGGTGAAGAATTTATGTTTGTTTTAGAAGGCAGGCATGAATTTATCTATGATGGTGAAACTTACATCATGGAAGAAGGAGACAGCGTTTATTTTGATGCAGCTGTGCCTCACACCGGTAAAAGTCTGGGCAAGAAAAAGGCGAAACTCTTAGCGGTTTTGTTTAGCTACAAGAGACTCTAAACCTGCAGGCTTTATCACCTAACTTGAATTTAATCTGTTTTCATAAAAACGAATGTGGCTATCCGCAAAGCTCCAGTTACACAGGCCCGCTTGTTATCACACCATGAAGATCATGGAAGGGATGAAAAAATGAAAAAGGAATTTATGAATGAAGAAATTGAGACCATGGATCCACAGAAATTACGCTCCATTCAGGAAGGCAAATTCCTAAAGCAACTCGATTACCTATGGGCAAGATCGCCTTTTTATCAGAAAAAGTTCAAAAGCCACGGTATTGAAAGGGGGGATATTAAGGGCCTGGAGGATTTGCACAGGTTGCCTTTCACCGAAAAGGAAGAATTGAGGATCAGCCAGAACCAGCAACCGCCGCTAGGGTCACACTGCGCGGCTCCCATGGAAGATATCATTCGGATCCATTCTTCGTCGGGCACAACCTGCGTCCCGACATTTGTCGGTATTACCCGCCATGATCGTGAAGTATGGACCGAAATCACAGCCCGTTCACTTTTTGCCAAGAGTGTAAGACCCACAGACGTCGTTATTCATGCTGTTGGATTAACGTTTTTTGTCGGTGGTCTGCCGGTTAAAGACGCCATCGAACATATCGGCGCAGCCTTTGTACCTATTGGTACCGGAGCTTCAGATCGTGTGGTCGTCACCACCAAAATGCTCGGCGGTAATGTCTTGCATTGCACGCCATCATATGCGCAATACTTTGCGAATTATCTGCGAAAAAAACAGAACATGGAGCCGTCAGAAGTCGGTTTTAGAAAGCTGGTCGTCGGGGCTGAACCCGGAGGCGGCGTCCCTGAAGTTAAAAAGCGACTGCAGGAAGACTATCAGTGCCTGCTCAGCGAAGGCATGGGCAACTCAGACGCTGCGCCGATCATATTTGGTGAATGCCCCGCCCAGCAGGGTATGCACTTCTGTGCGCAGGAATATATCTTCTGTGAACTCATTGATCCTGACAGCGGCGATGTCATTGAGATGAAGAATGGCGTAGAAGGGGAACTGGTCTATACTTTGATCGATCGGGAGTGTTGTCCGGTTGTAAGGTTTAGAACACGGGATCGAATCACCGTATATACAGATACCTGTGACTGCGGTCGGACGAGTTTTCGGATAAGATGTATCGGCCGCACTGACGATATGCTTATTTTACTGGGAGTCAACGTCTTTCCCTCCGCAATCAAAGATGTTGTTACTTCCTTCAGACCGAGAACAACGGGCGATCTGATCATCCTGCTCGACAAACCGGGCCCCCAGATAGAGCCTCCGCTTAAAATACAGGTGGAACATTCAGCAGGCGAAAAAAATCTTGAAACACTCAAAAAGGAATTAGAGACCGCCTTGAGAGACAAATTGGTATTTCGGGCGGATGTCGAACTGGTTCCCGAAGAAACTCTGCCGCGTTTTGAGATGAAAGCAAAACTCATTCGAAAACTCTACGAAGAGAAATAAAAAAATTTGAGCAAAGGAAAAGGATATGCTACTTAAGCCGGATTGCATCCCCTGCATATTAAAAGTGGCCATCTCGGCAATTAAGAAACTTCACCTGGATGAGGGCTCGGTTAAGGCATTAGTTGCTGACATTCTCGAAATCCCGGCTTTGCACGGCCTCGTTTGGGATACCACTCCTGCAGAGGTCGTTGAAAATCTCTGGAAAAAGATTATTAAAAAGACCGGCTCTGCTGACCCGTTTCATACCGAAAAAATAGATCAAAACGAAAAGGCAATGGCGCTGTACCCGTCTCTGGAAAAAATGGTTAAATCAGCCGCTGACCCGTTAAAGCTCGCTGTTAAACTTTCCATTCTGGGAAATTCTATGGATCTTATGCTGACCGATCCTTCCTTAACCATCGAGAAGTCGATTGAAGAAAGGTCAAAATTACCGCTTTCCAATGAAAATTATTTAAAATTCAAAAAACAGTTAAAGACAAGTAAGCATCTTCTTATTTTCGGAGATAATGCCGGCGAAATTGTTTTCGACAGGCTGCTGATTGAAACCATAAAAAGATTATATCAACCGGAGATTGCTCTTGTAGTAAGAAGTGTGCCGACCCTTAATGACGCGACCTTAAAAGAAGCAAAATCAGTTGGGATCGACAAAATCGCAACTGTCATTGAAAACGGCATCGATGGACCATTGCCGGGTACCTTTTTGAACAGATGTTCACGCAAAGTAAAGGAACTCGTTCGTCAGGCCGATCTGATTATTTCAAAAGGCGGTGGCAAGCTTCGGTATAAAATTATATCAGCCCATTCTGGCCAACGATTACACCAAATCTGGCACTTTTTAAGCATGATATCTGATGGATGATTTGACAGCTCCTACTTACCTGAATATTTTATGACGGTAAAGCAATCCAGGCCGAATCGCTTCGATGTTGGTGTCATCACCTGGATCCGTGTAAAAAACCCGTTTGTTGGTGCTTTTTGCAAAAGTTTTGAGAAACAGTTTAGCGGCCGATTCAGCCTTCCAATCGCTTAAACGCCATCTGATTTTATTGGAAAAGGATGAGAACATGCAAAATGATGTGCTGGAAATTTTTTCGGATTATATCTGACCCTGGTGCTATTTCATTACCGTGCGTATTGATCGGCTCCAAACTGAATACGACATCGATATTTGCTGGAAAGCCTTTCCTTTAAATCCGACGGTCCCGTCCGAAGGTTACCCGTTGGCTGACTACTATGCCAGCCGCAACCTTGATATGGCTCAAAGAGTGGCGCACATGCGCCAGGTTGCCGACCAACTCGGTTTGCCATTCGGCAAGCGCGAAAGGATTTATAACAGCCGCCTGGCGCAAGAGCTGGGCAAGTGGGCCGAGAAAAACGGACATGGTGAAGAATTCCATCGGGCCGTATTTAAGGCATATTTTGCCGAGAATAAAAATATTGCTGAAGCGGGAAGCCTGGAGGCTATCGGTGAGCAGATCGGCTTGGATAAAACCGAAATCCGCAAGGTAATCTCCGCCAGAACCTTCCGGACCGAGGTTGATGAAGATTGGCAGCGTGCGCGCCGGCTTGGCATCAATGCGGTACCGACATTTGTGCTCAACGGGTCGCATTTGGTCGGCGCGCAGCCTTATGAGAAGCTGGCTCAATTTGTGGATTATCATCAGGTGCCGCGCCGCATGAATGCCTGAAGTCCAGTTCAAAAAGAAAGACATTTTTAAACAAAAAGGCGATCGACCTTATAAAACGGCTATTTTTTCTCACCCAGCCAGGCATGCGCCTTTTTAAGGTATTCGGCTATTGAAATTCCCTGGGGGCATTTCTCTTCACATTCAAAGCACTCGACGCAGTTGTCGGCCTGTTTATCTGCCGGGAGGTTACGATAAAGGAACCGGGGAGCGCCGGGATTGTCGTAAATAATCGCATCGCTATAATAATTTAATATATCGACAATTTCGACACCATTGGGACACGGCATACAATATCGGCAATGGGTGCAAGGAACCGGAGTTAATCTGCGGTATTCTTCCCGTACTTTTTCAACAATTGCCAACTCTTCTTCAGAGAGCATGCCGGCACCCGAACAATCGGCGCTGTGGAGATTTTCAAACACCTGTTGCATGGTCGTCATACCGCTAAGTACCATGGAAACCTCCGCGTGATTCCAGATCCATTGCAGAGCCCAATCTGCAGGCGTACGTTGTACGGTGGTACTTTCCCACAATTCGCTTACCGATGGCGGAACTTTATGGGTTAATTGACCACCGCGCAAAGGCTCCATGATGACCACCGCCAACCCTTTATCGGCGGCATATTGAAGCCCTCTGGTTCCGGCCTGATATTCGATGTCCACGAAATTGTATTGAATCTGACAGAAAGCCCAGTTGTCGTAAGCATCCACGATATTTTTGAATACTTCAAATTCGTCATGGAATGAAAAGCCCAAATAATGAATCCTGCCATCGGCGATAGCGCTTTCGGCCCAGTTCAAAACTTTCCAGTCCCTGAGCTTAGGCCAGTAAGTTGAATTCAGCGCATGCAAAAGATAAAAATCGATATGGTCCGTCTGGAGCTTATCGAGCTGTTCCCCCAAAAAGCGGTCAAAATCATCCGGTTTCTCGATGAGCCAGGAAGGAAGTTTGGTGGCCAACTTTACCTTTTGACGATAGCCATTTAGCAAGGCCTTGCCCACAACAATTTCACCATTCTTTTCATGATAGGGATAGGCCGTATCAACATAATTCACACCCTGATCAACCGCATGTCGGATCATTTTAATCGCTTCGGGTTCATCGACCCGGGAAACATCTTTTCCAACCAGCGGCAGCCGCATGGCGCCAAAACCCAAAACGGACGCATGCCAGTCCAAGCTTCCAAACTTTCTATATTTCATTTGAATTCCTTTTGCCGAAAAAGTGCGTAAAAAAATGCTTTTTATGAGCAGACAAAATTGCGCTGCATGCAATTGAGAAAAACGGCGTCCATGAATTGAATATCATATGATGTTAAACGCCGGCAAAGATGTCCCATGACGTGTGGTTTTCCGCCATGAGTTGCGTGCCAAGGAGTAGCTCGTCTGAGCGAAGACTGGTCCTCCTGGAACCATGAGGTGTCGCTTTGCGCCATGAGCTGTCAACGGTTTTTTTCTTTTCCCTGCCCTTGCTTTGTCCATAAAAAAAGAAGGCCAACAACACCATGCCGTGGCCAATGGCCTTGTTTTCAATCTTCGCGGGGATTTCATTCAGGGGAATTTTTATAATTTCAATATCCTCTCCGGAATCCAGATGGGGTGGTTGGACTTTGGTTGTATTTTTGGCCAGATAGAAAAAGCATTTATTGCTCAAAACTGCCGGCTGCGGATAACATTCTCCGATCAACATGATTTGATCGGCTTGATAACCGGTTTCTTCAAGCAATTCTCGTTGGGCGGACCGTGCCGGTGAACCATCAGCCGCATCTACCAGGCCGCCGGGTAGTTCAAGACAGACCCGCTCGATGCCGTGACGGTATTGATTCACCATAATAACCTCCTCATCGGCCGTCAGCGGCAGGATCAGCACCCAATCGGCAAATTGGATCGCCTGCACCTCTCTGACCTCGTCGGTCCTGGGTGAACGCACCTGTTTTCTTTGGATCTGAAAAAGCTTAAAATCCTCAACCGGCTCGCGTTTTAAAATCGCCCAATCTTGAATCATCGTGCAGGTTCCCTTTCACGCTTCTGAAGTTCTTTCCCCGCCAATTTTCGGGCTGTATTGGTAAAAAAACAGGTAGGAAAATTTTTGCGGATTCGACTTAATCCCTGCGCATAGGATTCGCCAAATCGTTTAATGTCAATATAAAATCCCTTCCTTGAAAACCGCCAGAGTTTGTCTGCATCTTTAACAACCTGATCATTTAACGAAATGGCTTGCTTTCGGGTATCATGGCCGTCAATAATCTCAAGTATCTGGATCATTTCTTCAGCATCATAATTTACTTTCTCAAGAATATCTTTGGCAATTTTAACGCCTTCAACTTCATGCATACGAGTTAACTCGGGCATGGTCGCTTCAGGTCCAAAGGCCTTGAGATGCAACTCCTCCGGAACTTTTTCCCAGCCAACATCATGCAAAATGATTGCTGGAATGACAATGCGTTCGTTGCCGCCTTCGGCTTTCATTAACCGGTATCCGAACCGCAAGCAAATTTCAGTATGGACGTCATTGTGCCTGATACATAAATGAGGCGCGGCAAGCTGATAGATTTTTTGATAAACGGGCTTTATCTTCATGTCTGGCGAAAGTCGCTCCAGTTCAAATTGGGCAGAAGGACATCAACGTTTAATTTGGGGCTGGTAGGTGTCCGGCTTTCTTTGGGTTTTGAGGCCCCTTCATACTTTAGGCTTGCTCATTTCGCCCGCTCGCCTTTGTTCTTCTTTGCGATGCCTCAGCATTTTGGCCATCATCAGGCCGATTCCCATAGGATGGAGATTTTCCGATTTCAGGCGGATCAAGGTATCAACGAAGGCTCTGGCCGGAGGCGAAAGCACCTGGTCTTTCAGGCAAGCGATACTGACGGCTAAATAAACTTTAGGCCCTTTGAGCGGAACCGAGGTCAGCTTTTTTTCTTTCAACTCGACGGCGACGGCTTCTTTCACAACCAACGAGACCCCTTCTCCACGCTGCACCAGCTGTTTGATGAACTCGGTATTGCTGGTTTCCATTAGGATATCGGGCGTGCATTGCTCAGCCTCAAACAATTCTTCCACCAGCTTGCGTGTCCCGGAGCCTTTTTCTTTCATAATAAATGGAACTGTCGCCAGGTCCCTGAAAGTAACGGCTTTCTTTTTTGCCAGGGGATGATTTCGAGACAGGATCACAGCCATCTCTTCGCGGCTGAAGGGGAAAAAATTAACCCCCGGATTATCTTCTGCTTTGGCAATCACCGCCACCTCTATTTTAAAATCGAGCAAACTTTGGGTCATGTCCAGCGAACTGCCCTCGTTCAGCTGGATTTTGATGTTCGGATAATTTCTGCGAAACGTGGTGATCATCATGGGCATAAAATAGCGTGCATAAGCTTTGGTGGTTCCCAGACTAAGGAGGCCCCTTTTGAGTTCGCGCATATCGTCAATGACGTGTTCGATTTCTTTTTCATATTCAAAAATTTTAGCTGCGTAAGCATAAAGCGATTGGCCCTGATCTGTCAGATAGATC
>JARRJQ010000271.1:0-4938 GCA_037388985.1 Desulfobacterales bacterium
ATGCCGGTTGCTCTTATCGTGAATCAAAAAGACAAAGGGAGCGAAGAAATGAAATTCTACATAGCAAGCTATAACGGACCGGATTCGGATGCGATGATCTATGAAAAACACGGCAGCGAAAAGGATTTATACCAGCTTTTTCCTGAATTGAAAGAAGTCATCAATCGCTACCGTTTTAAAACTATAGACTTCAGATTGGTAAATGGTGATCGACTCCGAATCTACGATATTAAAAAGCAGCCAGCAGCCTTATGGTGAGTAAAAATTGAATTTATTCATCTACCAGCTGACAATTTTGAAAACACAAAAGAGAAAAAGATTTGGAGAATAAAAATGGAAAAGACAAATTCAAAAAAATACACCGTGGGCATTGATGTCGGTTCGGTCAGCCTGAACTGCGTTGTCGTCAATTTAAACAAAGAGGTTATTTATGAATTCCCATATAAACGTCACTTTGGAAAAATAGATGAAGAGATTCTGCATCTGGTAAAGCGCCTGTTTGAGAAATTCGGGGAAGACAATATTCGATGTATTTCCTTCACCGGAAACCACGGCCGGAAGCTTGCCGAGAAACTGGGCGTCTTTTATGAGTTTGAGACCATCAGTCAGGTTCTGGGTGTCCTGCACGTCATCCCCAATGCCAGAAGTCTCATCTGTATGGGCGGACAGGACACGGCCCTTTTTCAAATCCGTCACGATGACGGAGGCTGGCAACTGGAGAGCTTCAATGCCAACGGACCGTGTGCCTCAGGCACCGGATCTTTTATCGATCAGCAGGCCGAACGCCTGGCGACAGCTTTGTATGAAAAGCACAGGGAAACTTCTCAAAACCATATTGACCGGATTTTAAATGACTTCATCCACCTGGGTCTTAAAAGTAAACAGCCTGCCAACGTGGCCTGTCGCTGCACGGTTTTTACCAAGTCCGACATGATCCATCTTCAGAACAAGGGCGAAAAGCTTGAGGATATTATTTGCGGACTGCATGTCGGCAATGCCAGAAACTACATCAGCACGATTGTCTCCAACCAGCAACTTGAAGATCCGATCGTATTTGTCGGTGGGCTTTCCAAAAACGAACTGCAGGCAAACGCTTTTAAAGCCTATTACCCGAACCTGATTGTTCCTCCGTACAGCACCTCGGCAGGCGCTCTCGGTGTGGCTTTAAAAGCAATTGAATTAAAAAAAGCAGATACCTTTGATCTTGACGACCTGAAGCAGTCCAGTTTGCGCGGCAGTATTTCAGTACCAAGGGCAGCCCCCTTGGTTTTGAAAAAGACTCAGATGCCTGATGCTGAAAAATCATCCAGAAAATTTTTGCCGAGAAAAATCAAAGCCTACCTCGGCATCGATATCGGCTCGACAACCACCAAATATGCATTGATTGATGAACATCATCGGTTAATCCACAAATGCTATGTGCACACCCGGGGCAAGCCAATCGAGGTGACTCAGAAGCTCTTAAAGCACATCGGGGATGAGCTGGGCGAAAGTATCCAGATCGGCGGAGTGGCCACAACCGGTTCGGGCAGATATGTCGTCGGTGACTTCTTAAACGCAGATCTAGCCATCGATGAAATTACGGCGCACGCCAGAGGAGCGGTTGAAATCGATCTGCAGGTGGACACCATCTTTGAAATCGGCGGCCAGGACTCAAAATACATCTCGCTGGTCAACGCCAATCCTCTGGATTTTGACATGAACAAGGTCTGCGCCGCCGGTACGGGCAGCTTCCTGCATGAGCTGGCCAATAAATATGGAATCAATATCGTCGGTGAGTTCCAGGATATTGCGCTTTCTTCCAAAGCCCCGGTCAAACTTACCGATCGGTGCACCGTCTTTATGGAGTCAGACCTAGTCTCGACCTACCAGAAAGGCGCTTGTCGGGAAGACCTGATGGCTGGCCTTTGCTATGCCATTGTGCATAACTATTTGAACCGGGTGGTCGGTAAGCGAAAAATTGGACAACGGATCATGTTTTTAGGAGGACCTTCCTTGAATAAGGCAGTGGTGGCGGCCTTTGAAAATGTTCTGGGTCGCGGTCTGCTGGTTCCGCTTCACAGAGAGGTCCTCGGTGCCTATGGAGCGGCCATCTGTGTTCAGCAAAAAATACAATCAGAAGGCAAAGACCGCAGCACTTTCAGGGGGATTCAAAACGCAATTGACGATCGCATGAACTTCACGGAAAAAGTGTGCCGTGCCGATCCAAATTGTCACAATCAATGCAAGCTTAAAATTTACCAATTTGACAGTCGCCGAAGTGTCTGGGGGGGTGAATGCGGCCGCCATGAGCGGGTCCGAAGCCAGAGTCACCGGAAAGAAGATTTTTTTAAGCTCAGACAAATGCTGTGGGAAACCCACGCGGCGGGTGTATACCAGGAGCTTAAAGACAGGGCCTTGATGGAGATTGACGCTCGTCCGACAGTCGGAATGCAACGAGCGCTTTACGGTCACCATACGGCAATTTTGTGGGCCCACTTTTTTGACCGATTGGGATTTCGCCTGGTGCTTACACCGCCAACCAACTCGCATATTTCCAGGAAGGGCGTTGAGCGGGCCGGCGACGGCGTCTGCTATCCCGTAAAAGTCTCCTATGGTCACATTGAACATTTGATCGGCAAAACAAGATATCTCTTTATCCCCAGCCTGATCAAAATGCCCACCCCGCAGCCGTCTGAAACCGGATTTTACTGCCCCATGGTTCAGAGCCATTCGCATATGGTGCGAATGGCATTCGACCTGGACCGGTCATCGATCTTAAATCCGATCATCGACCTGAAGCACGATCCCGATACACTTGCCGGGGAACTATACCGGCAAATGGGGGACACGCTGCGTTTATCCAAAAGGTTGATAAAACAAGCTTTGAACGATGCGCTTAACAAACAACGGCAATTCATCATGGACATGCAGCAACAGGGCAGTAAGCTTTTTCGAAAATTGAATTCGGACGAACCCCTGATAATTGTTACCGGTCGACCTTACAATCTTTACGATGAAAGATTGAATTTAAGACTCGGCCAAAACCTGGCCAGAATCGGACTGACCGCCCTTCCGATGGACTTTGTCGACGTCAGCCGGGTAGAACTTGCAAATTTTCCGTCCATGTACTGGGGTCTGGGTGCTCAGATCCTGAAAACAGCCATGATCGTAACGCAAAATCCAAATTATTTCGGTCTGCATCTGACCAACTTCGGCTGCGGCGCGGATTCATTTATCGAGCATTTTTACAAATTCATCATGGGAACCAAACCGTATTTGATCCTCGAACTGGATGAACACAGTGCAGCAGCCGGGGCCATGACAAGACTCGAGGCTTATCAAAACGTGATTGAAAATAGTATGCAAAAGCCACAGTCAACCGTGCATTGGCAAATGGCCCATGCGCATAAGAGGTAGGAAAAATGGAATCAAAAAATGAAACTCATTTCGCTTCGCTTACAAAAAGTATTGGCAAATTTCAGCTTCACAGCAAGACCGTGCTGATTCCTGAGATGAACCGCATTGCGGCGCATCTGGTGGCGGCAACCTTTAAAAGTTTTGGCATTCACGCCAGGGTGCTTGAAACCTACAAGGGTCTCGACATGGGGAAAAAACATACCTCCGGCAAGGAATGCTTCCCCTGTCAGATTACCATGGGAGACGTTCTTTTTTTCCTCAAGCAGGAGCAGGAGAAGCTGGGGCCCGCCTTTGATCCGCAAAATTATCTGTATTTTTTGCCCGAAGCCGACGGACCCTGCCGATTCGGCATGTATAACAAGTATCAGCGGATGGTGCTGGATTCATTTCCGGGGCTTGAGCAAGTCAAAATCGTTTCGATTACTGCAACTGACGGTTATTCACTTGAAGGCCTGATCGAGCAGGACAGAATGCTTGATTTCAGAAAGGCGAGTTACATTGCCGTGGTGGTTGCCGATATCCTGGAGCGGCTGCTTTGGCGAATCAGACCCTATGAAAAACAGAAAGGCATTACCGATGACTTCATTGAAGGATCCATGCAGGAAATGGAATCATTTTTTGAAATCCATGGGGTCGATAACGATTTCGGCAGGATACTGGATAAACTGGAAGAAATTATCAAACAGGCAAAAACCCTGATTGATCCAATGATTCCGAAAAAACCGTTGATCGGAATTGTCGGCGAGATCTTTCTAAGAATGCATGTGAACGCCAACCAGAATTTAATCCGGGTTCTTGAACGGCATGGTGCCGAAGTTGTCAATGCCTCACTTGCCGAATGGGTGAATTATATCACCTATGGTCAATTAAGAGAAAGCAAGCATCATTTCCGATTAAACCTGATGCAATTTAATTTCACCCGCTTGAAATCCGACCTGCAAAAAATGCTTAGCTCTAGAGCCGATCTTTTCTATCAGGAAATGCGGCAAAGGCAATTCTACAAGCGTGCAACGCATCTGATTGATCTTGAACACGACCACAAGGTGGGCCATCTGGAAAGACTGCTTAAGAAAGAAGATATCTTTACATTTGATGTTACAACCGAAACCTGTTTGAGCATTGCTGCCATCCTGCAATTCGCCAAAGAAGGCTATAACGGTGTGGTCAATGTTTATCCTTTCACCTGCATGCCGGGTATAACGACCTCGGCCATCATCAAGCCCGTCATGAACCGGATGCGAATCCCCTATCTGGACACACCGTACGAGGCAAGCATTCAGCCGGGCAGAGAAACAGCAATTCGAACTTTCATGCATCAGGCAACCCAGCATTTCCAGCGCAATGGAAGAAAGGGCAGCATCCAAAAACGGGCTGCCTGAATTTGCAACGGAACAATTTAAGGTCGATACGTGTCTAATCAGACTTTTAAAAATTCAAGCATTTTTAAAATGACTCTTGGCAGGGATCTGCGAGTATTTGAAGATATGGATCCAAGATCGATTGCACCGCCAATCGGGCCTGAAAACCGGCTCAAAAAAC
>JARRJQ010000272.1:0-5451 GCA_037388985.1 Desulfobacterales bacterium
TTAAGCGAGCCCTCGGTGGTAGCCGTAAGCACGGGTAATCGAACCAAGAACCGTGTTGTGGCTGTTGGCATTGAGGCCAAAATCATGCTGGGTAAAACGCCCGGAAATATTGTTGCCATTCGCCCGATGCGCGATGGCGTCATTGCCGATTTTGAAGTGACCGAAGCCATGTTGCGTCACTTTATCCACAAAGTGCATAACCGGCGGACATTTGTGCGGCCGCGGATTATTATCGCCGTGCCTTCCGGAATCACGCAGGTCGAGAAACGTGCGGTCAGAGAATCTGCTGAATCGGCAGGTGCCCGCGAAGTGTTTTTGATTGAAGAGCCAATGGCAGCGGCGATCGGGGCCGGGCTGCCCATCACCGAACCGACTTGTAATATGATTGTGGATATCGGCGGCGGTACGACCGAGGTTGCCGTAATTTCACTGAAGGGGATTGTCTATAGCCGATCGGTTCGGGTGGCCGGTGACAAGATGGACGCCGCAATTATTCAGTATATCAAGCGCAAATATAATTTGCTGATCGGTGAACGCTCCGCAGAATCGATAAAAACCTCAATCGGAAATGCGTACCCGGATTCCCAGAACCTTGAGACCATTGAGGTTAAAGGCCGTGATCTGGCCTCGGGGATTCCCAAAATTTTATCGATTGATTCAGAAGAGATCCGCATCGCAATTTCTGAGCAAATAGATGCCATTGTGGAGACGGTGAAAATTGCTCTTGAGCAAACACCGCCTGAATTATCCGCCGACATTGTTGATCGCGGTATTGTATTGACCGGCGGTGGTGCGCTGCTCAAGAATCTGGACAAATTAATTAGAGAGGAGACCAGTTTGCCGGTGACGGTGACTGAGGATCCGTTATCCACTGTGGCGCAGGGTTCGGGGAAGGCCCTTGACAACCTTGAAATCCTCAAAGATATTATGATCAGCTGATCCCGCACTTCTGAAAATCTCCGGGTAGCGACAATAGTGAACGAAGCTTTATGTTCTCCAAAAAGATGGTTTTGATCGTTGGCGGCATTGTTTTGATTACGGTCAACGGGATCCTGCTTTCGATTACCAGTAAAAGTCAATCGACCATAGGGTTCGGCCGCCCGGCTCTTTCTTTCGTGGCACCCTTCCAGGAGTTTGTCACCCGCTCAGTCCGTTTTACTCGCGGGGTCTGGGAACATTATTTTTATCTGGTTTCCGTTGCCCGGAAAAACGATACACTCAAGAAAATGTTAAATGAATCCATCCAAAAAAATAATCAATGGCGCGAAATTGAACTGGCCAATGAGCGTTTGCGCAATTTGCTGAATTTTCAAAAAGCGCCGACCAACCGAGTTGTCGCCGCCGAGGTTATCGGCAAAGATCCGTCCGGGTGGTTTAAAACCTTGATCATCGATAAAGGTAAGGCGGAAGGTCTTCGCAAGGGGCTGCCGGTGGTTTTACCTCAAGGTATTGTGGGTCAGGTTATTGAAGTTTCCAGTCATTATTCCAAAGTGATGCTAATCATTGATCGCAACAGTGCGGTTGACGCATTGGTTCAGCGCTCGCGGGCGCGCGGGATTATTAAAGGTGCCTCGGCAGATCAATGCCGATTTGAATTTGTTTTGCGCAAACACGATGTTCAGCTCGGTGATACGGTCATCGCATCGGGATTGGACGGCGTATATCCAAAAGGATTGCGTATTGGGCGTATATCGGATTTAAGCGAACGCAAATCGGATATTTTTTATGACATTACCGTTGAACCTTTTGTCGACTATGAAACGCTTGAAGAGGTTTTTGTCATCTTGCGTCCCGAAATTAAAACAATGACGAGTGAGCAATGAAATATGGCATTTTGATCAGCACCTGCCTTTTTTTGATTATCCTTCAAACCACCATTTTACCGTATTTCAATGTGTTCAGCGGGATTTATGATTTGCTAATTCCGTTTGTCGTCTTTATCTGCATATATTTGCCCTTGCGCGAAAGCCTGCCATTCGTTTTAATCCTGGGGCTGATTATGGATAATCTTTCCGGAAGCCCCTTCGGTTTGTATCTCACATTTTATTTCTGGCTGCTGGTGGGGGTGCGCTGGATAATAAAGTATTTGCGAGTGGGCAATAAATTTCTTTTATCCTTAATTGTGGTGGTTGGGGTTTTGATCGAAAATTTTCTAATTATCGGGACTTTTGCCTTGTCGGGATCGGACTGGCAATTGCCGGCAAATTTATTTAAAAATATCGCGCTGCAGTTTTTTTGGGCAATGGCAACCGCTCCTTTATTTTTATTTTGCCTGCCGGCCCTATTGAAACGCTTTCACATTCAATTAAATGGGGTCGCAACTTAGCTCCGTAATGATGGATAAATATTTAAAAACAGCGGATGCGGAATGGTACAAACAGCGGATTAACGGAGTGATTATCTGCGCGTTGTGCGCTTTTGTCGTGCTCCTAATTCGGTTGATTTATCTTCAGGTCGTCATGGGTGATGAGTACCGCCGATTATCCTTGAACAACAGCATCCGGCTGCAAAGCATCGATCCCCCAAGGGGAAGATTATACGACCGCAACGGCGATCTTCTGGTGGATAACCGGCCGTCGTTTGATGTAAATGTCACATTAAAAGACGCAGAACCCCTGAACGAAACGCTAGAGAAACTGTCGCGGCATCTCCAAACACCTGTAGAAAAGCTGCTTTTCAAAATAAAGCAGACTCAGGGCGCATCTGCTTATAAACCCCTGCTGCTCAAACAGGATGTGGGACGCGATACGCTGGCGGCCATTGAAGTAAATAAATTTGATTTACCGGGGGTATCGGTCAATGTTAACCTGCGGCGGCAATATATTCATGAACGCAATGCGGCACATCTGATCGGTTATTTGAGTGAAATCAGCCCCGATGAACTTAAAAGCGGGTCATACCCGGATTCTCGCAGCGGTGATCTCATCGGCAAGTTTGGCGCCGAAAAAGTTTATGAGAATTTTCTAAGAGGCAAGCGGGGCGGACGTCAGGTTGAAGTCAATGCCAATGGCCTGGTCGTCAAGATTTTAAAAACCGTTGATGCCGAACCCGGCCAAAACGTCTATTTGACGATAGATCAGGGATTGCAGCTTCGCACCGAAGAACTTCTGGACGGGGTTGTCGGTGCAGCGGTGGCCATCGAACCCGAAACCGGCCAAATTTTAGCCCTGGTCAGCAGTCCCTCTTTTGATCAAAATTCCTTTGTCGGAGGGATCACACATGAGCAGTGGTACTCGCTAATTTCCAATCCTTTCAAACCGATGTCCAATCGCGCGATACAAGGTGAGTATCCGCCGGGATCAACCTATAAAATCGTTACAGCCCTTGCCGGTCTTGAAGAAGGTGTCATCAACGAGCAGACTATTCTGCACTGCCCCGGATACTATCGATTCGGCGCACGGGTATATCGCTGCTGGAAAAAAGGCGGCCATGGAAACGTCGATATCATCAAGGCGCTTGAAGAATCCTGTGACGTGTTTTTTTATCAGGTCGGCCAACGTCTTGGAGTGGATCGATTGGCCTGGTATGCCAGAGGTTTCGGCCTGGGCTCTCCGACAGGCATCATTCTTGATCATGAAGCGCAAGGGCTGATTCCAACCGCTGCCTGGAAAAAAAGGCGCATCGGTGAACCCTGGCAGGAAGGCGAAACCCTGTCGGTTGCCATCGGCCAGGGGTTTGATCTTGCAACCCCCATTCAGATGGCCGCTTTAGCCGCCGCGTTGGGCAATGGGGGTAACCGCTACCGGCCGACCATATTGGACAGTATTCAATCGGCTGATGGTCAAATCCTGCAAAAGAACGAACCCAAATTGATCGGGAAGCTGCCGGTGAGTCCGGCCACCCTTGATATCGTCAGGCGCGGTCTGTGGAAAGTTGTTAACGGTGAAAACGGAACAGCGCGCGGCAGCCGGCTTGTCGACATCGATGTGAGTGGGAAAACGGGTACATCTCAGGTGATTAGCCACAAAGAGGACGAAACGCTGCCGGAAGAAGATATGCCGGCGCATTTAAGGTCGCATGCCTGGTTTGTGGCGTACGCTCCCTCTGAAGACCCGCGTATCGCTGTGGCGGTTGTCGTAGAACACGGTGAGCACGGTTCCGGCACCGCAGCACCGATTGCAAGGGAAATGATAAAAACCTATTTGCGAAGGCCTCCGGTGCATACCCGGGTGGCAACGCAAGACGAAATGCATAACACAGGTGGCGGTGGATAGGTCTGAATCCAGCCATATGGCTAAGCTTTATTCAAAAGAGCACAAATTTATAGACTGCATGGCATCTGAAATCCGAAGCAAAAGCTCGGGGAGAGCAGTAGGGAAGAAACAACGATGTTTGATCGACGATTGATCCAATATTTTGATTGGGGGTTAATGGGTTTGGCCGTCTTAATCGGCTGTATCGGCCTGCTTACTTTATACAGTGCCGTAACGGCGGAAACCCCGGCGCCCCAGAAGATATTGTTCTTCAAACAACTGCTGTGGTTTGCAGTTGGACTGACTGCCATGGTGGCGGCATTTTTATTCAATTATAAACTTCTGGATCGCTGGGCTCAGCCCATATACATTTTTAGCATTTCTTTGTTGGTTGCCGTTTTAGTGTTCGGTAAATACATCGGGGGTTCAAGACGCTGGCTGATTATCGGGCCGGTCAGCTTTCAACCGTCCGAGCTTGTTAAGATTGCAGTCATCATCAGTTTGGCGCGCTATTACTCCAAGGATGCCAAAACAAAAGGCTTTACGCTTCGGGAATTGGTGAAGCCCCTGATGATCGTTTTGCTGCCGGTGCTTTTAATCGGGATGCAGCCGGATTTGGGTACGGCCGGGCTGCTGGTGCTGATCGCCGGTTCGATAACGGTCTTTGTAAGAATTGAAAGACGATCTTTTGCGTATCTAATTGCTTCCGGAGCGGTATTGGTTCCGTTAATATGGTTTTTTTACCGGGATCCGCTGGGTGCGGGATACCACATTATTCAATCCAAAATAGCGATTGGCTCGGGAATGCTGGCCGGAAAAGGATTTTTACAGGGCACCCAGAATGCGCTTTCGTTTTTACCCGAGGAGCATACAGATTTTATTTTTTCGGTTTTGGCCGAAGAATGGGGCCTGTTGGGATCGGTCACCTTGGTTATTTTGTTTCTCGTACTCATATTCTGGGGTCTAAATGTTGCCAGTGGATGCCGCGAACCTTTCGGTACCATTGTAGCTGTAGGTATTACCGGCATGATTTTTTGGCAAGTATTCATCAATATCGGCATGGCGATGGGACTGATGCCCGTGGTGGGTGTGCCGCTGCCATTTATCAGTTACGGGGGCTCTTCTGTTCTGGCCACCGCAGTCGGCATTGGCCTGTTGTTAAATGTAAGCATGCGGAGATTTATGCTGGAGTAAAATATTGCTGCGACCGAAAAGGTGCGGCAGGCAATTTCTTCTATTCGCCTTCAAAGAACCCGGA
>JARRJQ010000273.1:0-9194 GCA_037388985.1 Desulfobacterales bacterium
CAGGTGATATTTTCATAGGTGTCCTTGATGTCACAGGTTTTACAGTGCAGACAGTTGGCCGGATTCAATTTCAGCTTTCGCTTACCGGTGGTTTCATTGACTTCAATTTCATAGACATTACCCGGGCAAAACCGCGTACATGGACTGCCGTAGGTGGGATAACAGGTGTTCACACAAAGTTCGGTGTCGTGCACAATAATATGGGAGGGCTGGTCCTCCCGATGTTTGGTCTTGGATAGATAGACACTGGTCAGCTTGTCCACATACAGGTTGCCGTCATAAATTTTAGGATCCACACCGGGTTTAATGTCAAGCTGTTCTCCGTTGAGGGGCTTGAGTGATTTGTAATCTTCCTCTAAGGGCATGTTGTCTGTAAATCCGCGTCCTTTCGTGAAATATTGGGCGCCCAGGTGGATGAATTTCATCAGATTGGTTTTGGCAAGGGCTTGATAAAAATTGCGGCCTTCATATAGTTGCTGATGAATCCAGCTGTTTTTAAACAATGTGCTATAGGTTTCGAGCGTTTGCTGGTCAAAGCCTCCTTTCTGAACCGCTTCAACTATGGCTTCGGCAGCCAGCATGCCTGATTTCATAGATACATGAATGCCTTTTAAACCCGGCATGTACTGGATGCCGGCGTTTGCGCCAATGAAAAGACCGCCGTCGACGGCCATTTTGGGCAATGTGTAATACCCGCCGGTTGAAACCGCCCGGGCGCCGGCTTCAACGACCTTGCCGCCCTTGATGAGGTTGGCCACAAACGGGTGGCTCTTGAATTTGATAAAATTCTCATACAGATCCAACAAGGGGTTTTCATAGCAAAGCCCGGTAAGAAACCCGAGCGTTATTCGGTTATCTTTCATCTCATAAATAAAAGCACCGCCGGGTGTATACAGCCCGATAGGATACCCCATCAGGTGAATATCGTTGCCTTTGCTGCTTTTAAAGTAGTTGGTGGCTTCAGGCAGTTCGATGACCTCTTCTATGCCGGTTTCAAAAACCTGCGGCATTTTGCCTTCCATTATGTTGAGCTTTTGATTGATTTCCTTGAACAGGCTGCCCCGGGCACCTTCGCCGAAAACGGTTACTTTGGCTTTTAAATCAATTCCGGGTTCAAAATTCGATTTGGGCTGGCCATCCGGACCGAGGCCCTTATCGCCGGTGCGCACCCCGATGATGGTTTTTTGATCATCAGCGTACAGCACCTCTTTGCCGGCAAATCCGGGGAAGATGTTGACGCCCATCTCTTCAGCCAGTTTGCCCAGCCAGCGTACAAATCGGGAAAGACTGATGATTAGATCGCCCTTGTTGTGCATCGGCTTGGGAACAAACGGCACCGGATACGCCGAGGTTTTGGTCAGAAAATAGAACTCATCGCCCCGGACGATGGTTTCAAAAGGACAGCCCTTTTTTTCATAGTCCGGAATCAGTTCGAGGAGCGCTTTTGGATCCATGACCGCGCCGCTTAAGGCATGGGATCCGATTTCGGCCCCTTTATCAATCAGGGCAACTTCCAGATTAAGATTTTTCTCCTTGGTCAATTGCATCAGTTTGATGGCACCTGCCAGACTGGCCGGTCCGCCGCCGACAAACAGTACATCAAAATCAATGCTTTCACGCTCTACGGTCATCTCTTACACTCCTGTTTATTTTAAGTTGCGGATCTATATGATTTTTACGCCTGCAGCAATCCTCTTTGCTTGAAACATGAAGGGAGATTTTTAGCACAATTCATCAAGTTTGTAAATTGCAAGCTGCAAGTTAGAGGCTTTATTACCGATTGGATTTTGGAAGGCCGGCATTCGGCAGTAATATCTTGGGGTAAAAGACTGCGGGTTTTACGGCAAATTACGGCAATCAACCGGTTTATTTATTCGGCGGATGTATTATTTTATTTAAATAAACGGTCGAGGAATTTTTCTTTTAGCGGACCGGTGACTTTATTTGAAGCGACAGGTTCTTTCGGCAACTAAGGGCTGGGCTAAAAACTCCCGACCCCTCATTCTTAAAACGGAGTTTTATGAAAGGAGGTGAGCATCATGGCCGAAGAAAAAATTCGAACTTCGCCGGATGTATGTTCTTATATGAATCAAGATGATAACAAACTGTATATTGAGGTTTCGCTTCCAGGTGTCAAAAAAGAAGACATTAAACTGCAAATGAAAGATGACAGCTTTTTTCTGGCGGCGCCCAGAGATGATATTGAATATGTGACGACCCAGGCATTTTGTTGCCCGATGCGCTCACAGGAAGCCCAAGCGCAATATGAAAATGGATTGCTAAAGATTGAGGTGCCTTTCAAGGATGATGTGGAAGGGGCTGTAGATGTGAGGATTAGTTAGATGCCTTAAAAAAGTGACTAAAGTGAACTAAAGCCGGCAGTGACTAAAGTTAAAATGCCGCTGTGTGCATCTTTTATCCATAGATGAAAGAATTTTTCCACTTTAGGCATTTTAGTCACTTGATTTTGTGCGCATGGCTGTTACCCCAGAGCCACATCCAGGGTCATCATGACGGCGAATCCGGCCATGGCACCCATGGTGGCGATATCGGTATTTTTTCCCAGCTGAGATTCGGGAATGAGTTCTTCGATCACGACATAGATCATGGCCCCGGCAGCAAAGGCCAATGCATAGGGTAACATCGGCTTGATTAAAATGACGGCGAAAGCGCCCAGCACGCCCGCCATTGGCTCAACAGCCCCGGACAGCTGACCATACCAGAAGCTTTTTAAGCGCGTTAATCCTTCTCGACGCAGCGGCACGGCAACGGCTGTGCCTTCCGGGAAATTTTGAATACCGATGCCCAGTGCCAGAGCAACCGCTGCGGCCAGCGTGGCGGAAGGCAAATCGGAAGCCAGTGCACCAAAGGCCACGCCGACTGCCAGACCTTCGGGTATGTTGTGCAACGTAATAGCCAGAACCAAAAGGACGCTGCGGTGCCAGCTGGTTTTAATACCTTCGGCTTCCTTAATCGGGAATCCCAGGTGCAGATGCGGAAGGATCTTGTCGATAATCCAAAGAAAAAATCCGCCCATTAAAAATCCAACAGTAGCGGGAATCCAGGACGGCAAATTGTTCTCTTTGGCCATTTCAATGGCCGGAGCCAGCAGGGACCAATAACTGGCTGCGATCATAACCCCGGCTGCAAAACCGAGCATGCCGTCTAATACCTTTCGGTTGATGCTCTTAAAAAAGAAAACAAAGGCAGCGCCCAAAGCGGTCACAAACCAGGTAAATAAAGTTGCCACCAATGCCTGCGCCACCGGATTAAGCCCTGTGAACCAAGCAACCATAACGATCTCTAATTCTTTTTAAAATAACGAAAATACGCTTCTCGATTAACCCAATGAATCGAAACAAGAATTTTTTAGCCTGGAGGTATAAATATATCTTTCCCATTTGGATGGTCAAGGGAAACTGTTAAACATATTGGGAAATTGCCGCTTTGAACCGCCTCCATCAAGCCGGCACAGCCGGTTTGACTGAGCTTACTGTGGGCCGTATCGGTTCAGCCGTAAATTTTATTGAATATTAGACCATTATGAAGTAACAATTTTATCATAAAAAACGGTTCAAATTCGGTGGCAAAGAATATCATTCATGAAGCTGTATCTTTATAATTCATTGACCCGCAAGAAGGAAGAATTTTACGTGATTAAGCCCGGTGAAGTGGGCCTTTATACCTGCGGACCGACGGTATATAACTATGCTCATATTGGGAATCTGCGCACTTATATTTTTGAGGATATTTTAAAACGGGTGCTGATCTATAATGGATACAAGGTCAAGCATGTGATGAACATCACCGATGTCGGACACTTAAGCGGTGACCGGGACATGGGCGAAGATAAAATAGAAAAGGGCGCTGCCCGGGAAGGTAAAAGTGCCTGGGAGAGTGCCGATTTTTAGACACACTCTTTTAAAAAAGATATTGCTCGGCTGAATATTCTCAACCCCGATATCTGGGTAAAGGCCACCGATACATTGCCGGAACAGATTGCCCTGATTAAGACCTTGGAAGAAAAAGGATATACCTACCGGACTGCTGACGGTATTTATTTTGATACTTCAAAATTTAAGGGCTATACCAAGCTCTCCCATCAGGATCTTGAGGCTTTGCAGGAGGGGGCGCGGGTTGAACGAAATCCGGAGAAACGAAACCCCACGGATTTTGCGCTGTGGAAATTTTCGCCTAAAGATTCAAAACGGCAAATGGAATGGGATTCGCCTTGGGGCGTTGGCTTTCCGGGCTGGCACCTGGAGTGCTCGGCCATGAGCATGAAATTTTTGGGCGACCAGCTGGACATTCACTGCGGAGGCACCGACCATATTAACGTTCACCATACCAATGAAATTGCGCAATCCGAGGCGGCAACCGGCAAACGCTTTTTTAATTTCTGGATGCACGGCGCGTTTCTTATCATTGCCGGCGGAAAAAAGATGGCCAAAAGCACGGAAAATTTTCTGACTCTCGAAAATGCCTTTCTTAAAAATGAGATCAACCCCCTGACCTATCGTTTTGCAGCTTTTTTAACCCATTACCGCAAGCCCATGGAGTTCAGCGATGAGGGCATTGAAGCCGCCCGCAACGGTTTGCTGCATTTGCAAAATCAGGTAAGGCAGGTTATTGCCGCTGGCGCTGGAAACGATAATGCCATCAGCGCGGAATATAAAAACAAATTCCTTGCGGCCGTCAATGATGACTTGAATATGCCCCGGGCCATGGCCGTGATTCAGGAAATGGTAAAAAGCAGCATCAGCGATGCTGAAAAGCTGGCCACCATTTTGGATTTTGACCGGGTGTTGGGATTGAACCTGAATCAGCTCGATCAAGAGCAAGTGATGCCGGAAGCGGTTCAAAAACGGGTTGATGCCCGTTTAAAAGCCCGTGAAGGATAAGATTTTGCTACCTCCGATCGGTTGCGCGCCGAGATGGAATGAAAGTCATTAAAAAATAGCGTGTCGTTATCATACTATTTTGATTTCGACCGTCCGCCAAAGTCTGCTTTTAACCATTATTGCAGTAGTCCCATGCTCCAGCAATCCGAATGTAAATAATGATATTCCATTGACAACTTAAATCTAATGCAACATATTTGCATTGAGCTGGCTGGAATTTGTGGATCGGCCAAAGCCTTTTAACCGGATTGAAGAAATTACCGATGGATAGGGTGATGACAAGGTTCATTCACTTGTTAGCGGCTTGTGGGGCCGTTTTGCTGCTGGTGGGGGGCAATGCGCAGGCTGAAACGAAACTGCTTGTGTTTGTCAGTATAGAGCCCCAAAAATATTTTGTACAACAAATCGGCCAGGCGTTGGTGGATATTGAGGTCATGATCCCGGCGGGCGCCGACCCGCACACTTACGAGCCCAAACCCCGGCAGATGGTTGCTTTATCAAAAGCCAGGCTCTATTTCGCCATAGGGCTACATCCTTTTGAAGACACCTGGCTGAAAAAGATCGCTTCATCTAACCCGGATATGAAGGTGGTGCACACAGATCGTGCTATTCAAAAAATACCCATGACCACCGGCCGGCGCAATGAAGATCTACAAGCCGGCGAGCCTGATCCGCATATCTGGCTGTCTCCGCCGTTGGTGATGAAGCAGGCGCAAACGATTCTAAATGCGCTCGTCGAAATTGACCCGGCCAACCGAACCGTATACGAGGCTAATTTTCAGGCCTTTATCTCCAAGCTGGAGGCTCTGGATGCCGACCTTAAAAATATCTTTGCCGACAAGCAGGGGCTTCAGTTTATGGTTCTGCACCCCGCCTGGGGATATTTTGCGCAGACCTACGGTTTGAAACAGGTGCCGGTTGAAATCGAAGGCAAAGATCCCAAGCCGGCGCAGTTCAAAGAACTGATCGAGTATGCAAAACAGAACCAAATCAAGATCATTTTTGTACAACCTCAGTTTTCACCCAAGAGCGCCCGACTGTTAGCCAAAGAAATCGGCGGGAAGGTGGTCTTTGCCGATCCGCTGGCTGCCAACTGGTCGGATAACCTTCGTCAGGTTGCTAAAAAAATCAAATCGGCCTTAAAATAAATGGAAAATTCGATCGTTCAAATCCAAAACGTCTGGTTTGCCTACAATGGAAAAACGGTGCTGCAGGATGTCAGCCTGGATATTCAGCCGGGGGACTTTATCGCTATGATCGGCCCCAACGGCGGCGGAAAGACAACCCTGCTGAAGCTGATACTCGGATTGCTCAGGCCGGATCGGGGTTCGATCAAAGTCCTGGGAGGTCCCAGCGAAAAGGCGTCTCATCATATCGGTTATGTGCCCCAGGACGTTCACATCAACCGCAGTTTTCCGATCACTGCCATTGATGTCGTTTTGATGGGCAAGCTGGGACCCGCTAAACGATGGACCCGAAATGCCACTCAAGATCGTCTGGAGGCACTGGACGCCCTTGAGCGAATGGAAATCGCCGATTGCGCCAACAGTAAAATCAATGCGCTTTCAGGAGGCCAGCGCCAACGCGTTTTTATCGCCAGGGCCTTGGTGGCTCAACCGAAAATTTTGCTTCTGGATGAACCCACGGCCAGCATTGATGCCAGAGGCCAGGCAGAATTTTACCGACTTTTAAAAACGCTAAACAAAGATATTACGGTTCTGGTCGTCAGCCATGACCTGGTGGCGATTTCAACTCACGTTAAATCCGTTGCTTGCGTAAATAAACGACTGCACTACCACGACCAGGCCGAAATTACCGGTGAGATGCTCGAAGAAATGTATCCCTGTATAGATGAAGAAGTCTGCCCCGTTGAATTGGTAGCCCATGGACTACCTCACCGGGTTTTAAAGCATCACCAGGATTAATACATGATGTTTGAAGCGCTCCAATATGAATTTATGCGTAACGCCTTGGCCGCCGGACTGCTGGCAAGTGTCATCTGCGGGATTATGGGCACTTTGGTGGTGGTCAACCGGATTGTATTTCTTTCCGGCGGGATTGCCCATGCTGCTTATGGAGGAATTGGCTTATCCCTTTTTTTGGGCTGGCCTTACATGATTGGTACGATTGGTTTTTCTTTATCGGCGGCAATGGTTATGGCCGCCGTCAGTCTGAAGGCGAAACACCGAGCCGACACCATCATCGGCGTCATCTGGGCTGTAGGGATGGCCATCGGAATTATTTTTCTGGATCTAACCCCCGGTTACAATGTGGATCTGATGAGCTATCTGTTCGGCAGCATTTTGACGGTTCCGAGATCGGATTTATGGGTGATGCTGATCGTCGGCATCCTGATTGCCGGTTTTGTGCTCTATTTTTATAAAGATCTGCTGGCAATATCGTACGATGAGGAATTTGCGCGAATCCGGGGGGTGCCGATTCGAATGCTTTATTTTGCTTTAATCGGCTTGCTAGCGGTCACCATCGTCATGGTTATCCAGATTGTCGGGCTGATTCTGGTGATTGCCCTGCTGACCATCCCGCCATTTATCGTCGAAAAGTATTCCAAATCACTTTTGCAGATGATGGTGGGCTCCAGCCTGCTGGGGATGATCTTTACGGTTAGCGGCCTGTGGCTTTCATATGCGTTTAATTTAACATCGGGTGCGTGCATTATTTTGGTTTCAGGGATTGCCTTTTTTCTTTTCTTGTTGGTTGACCGCTGGATAACCAGTCGCAGTCGTCATTTAGGATCGATGTCTGCAACCTATCAGGAGCCCGGGGCCAATTCTTGAGGAGTTAACATGTGTGATCGATGTGATTATTCCGATTTTTTAAAGGAAGGTGGACTCGAAGTTACCGAAAACCGCCTTCGCATATTGGAAGTTTTGGGAAACCATAATTTTCCGCTTTCTGCCGGGGATATCCATAAGATCTTAAAGCGCCAAACCTCGATAAATCGTGTGACAGTTTATCGGATCCTTGATTTGTTTGTGGGCCATGGCTTGGCCCAAAGGATCAGCGGCGGTGGACGATCGTTTGTTTATGGTCTGGGGCCCAACCCATACCATCCGGCGCATCCGCATTTTTACTGTAAAAGTTGCGGCAATCTGCAATGTCTGAACCCGCAGAGTTTAAACATTGATATCAAACCGATGCAGCGCACCTTTCCGGGATTGATTCAAAGAGTGGAAGTGCGTGTCGATGGGGTGTGCAAAAACTGCCTTGACGCCGATAAAAATGCGCTGCATCAATGAAAATGAGGTCTTTGCTGGAAACTAAAAGGCAGAATCATCTTTGATTCTGCCTTTTAATTTTTATAATGTGCAAACTGGTTTCAGAACCATTAGATCTTGTTCGAGATCGAGGCGCGAGGAGGAGGAATAAAATATTTAAACTGCCTTCAAAGGTTTTAGATTTTGTTCGTTGACAAGGCGTGTCACGGTTTGAAAACGGAGCGTACACGGAGTACGCGAGTATTTTAAACCGGGGCACAACGACGTCAGCGGGCAAAAGATGAAATCTCTGATGCCCGTTTTAACCGCATTTGTTGAAACCGCAGAAGTGACACATCATACAGCCTTCCTCAAAGCTGATGATCTGACCGCACTCCGGGCATTTTTCACCCATAAGACTGTATTGGGTTCTGTGTCCTTTGGCGGCATCCCCGCTCAAATATCTTTTCTCCAGCACCCTTGCAATGGCATCGGGAATGGACAATACCAGTCCGCCGTTTTGAAATACGGGATACTCGCCGCCAATGCCCTTTAATTGATTCACAATGTCATTTACTTTTACGCCCGATCTCAAGGCCAAAGACGCCAGGCGGCCAATGGCCTCTGTTTTAGCGGTGGTGGACCTTCCGGATTTGCCGATGGTGGCAAACACTTCAAAAGGCTTGCTGTCATACTCTGTCACGGTTACGTACAGATGACCGTAGCCGGTTTTGATCTTGGTGGTGAATCCATGGAGTGTTTCCGGTCTTTTTTTGACGGCGCCCTTAAACTTGTCATTGAGTTTTTCTTTTTGAGCAAATGATAAGACCTGATTTTCCTTGCTGCCGTCTCTGTAAATCGTAACCCCTTTGCAGCCCAGTTCATAGGCCAGATTATAGACTTGCTTCACGTCGTCGACGGTGGCATCCCTGGGCAGGTTGACCGTCTTGGATACGGCGTTATCGGTATATTTTTGAAAGGCCGCCTGCATGCGAATATGCCAATCCGGTGAAACATCATGGGCGGTAACAAATACCTTGCGCACATCTTTGGGTATTTGTTTGAATTTTTTAATGCT
>JARRJQ010000274.1:0-6600 GCA_037388985.1 Desulfobacterales bacterium
GATGCTTGAATGCTCAAAAGCTTCATTGTTTCCAGCTTCCTGGCTTCCCAGCCTATAGCCTTTTAGCCTATCTATCAGTTTTGAGCGATGAGCTAATAACCTGACACCTGAACACTGATACCTGGTTTTTAAGAAACACCTGAAAACTATTCATTGTACAGATGAAACCCCCGGCTGATAGCCATAAATTCTTTTAGCTTCGGTTGCCATGATTCGATTATTTGATCGATGGATTCAAGGTTTTCGAGGCGCTCGCGAATTTTTCGATCGCCGATAATCAGATCGATTGGAAGCCGTTGAGTTTCATATTCATAAGGAGGCTGCTTCCATTTGAACGCTTTCCTGTGATGTAAAATGACTGCCTGGAGCAAATGCAGACTGGTCTGGTAGGGCCTAAATTCATTGGGATCGGTGACATGAATCTGAAAACCCCTGCACGCTTGGGCCTGCCATTTGTTTGCGATGGGTTCAAATAATACCTCCCTAAGGATAATTCCCGGGATGGAATCCGGGCCGATGGCGGAGAGGATTTTTTCGGGAATGATATATGGGGCTCCTAAAAGCTCAAAGGGCAGGGCTGTTCCACGACCCTCGGAGACATTGGTACCTTCCCAGAGAACCTGTCCCGGATAGACCATGGCTGAGATCGGACGGGGAAGATTGGGTGAAGGCGGCACCCACGGAAGCCCCGTCTGCTGGAAAAACATCGATCGCCGCCAGCCTTTCATGGCAATCACATCCAGATTGCAGCCAATCTCAAAGCGTTCATTGAAAAGCCGCGCCAGTTCAACGATGTTCATGGCTTGCCGCATGGGCTGCGGATAACGCCCGACAAAGGAACACGAATCTGGATCCAAGGAGTTGCCTTCAACAGCCAAACCGTTGATTGGATTGGGCCGGTCTAGAACCACCACCTTTTTATTGAAGGTTCGGGCGGCTTCAAGACAATAAGATAAAGTATAAATAAATGTGTAGACCCGGGTACCCACATCCTGCAAATCGACGAGCAGCACATCGATGGGGTTGAGCATTTCTTCTGTGGGGGTTCGGGTTTTTCCGTAAAGGCTAAAGACGGGTATGTTTAGAACCGGATCAATCATATCAGCGGATTCAATCATGTTGTCCTGTTTTTCGGCAAAAAATCCATGTTGCGGGCAATAAAGAGCTGCCAGCTTGTCCGGAAAGCGGCGTTGAATAAGTTTCCGGGCGTGGTTGAGCTTGCGGTCTACCGAAGCCGCATTAGACAGAAGCCCAAGGCGGGCGGTGTCAACCCATGCGGGCGGTGATGCTAAAAATCTTTCTAGGCCGGTTTGAACGGGGGTCAAGAGATAATCCTTTCAGGGAAGGTGTATTTAATGTTCTTTTTATTATTCTCATGCACGGCCGATCAATAGGGAAAAAGCTTGACATCACAGGGAATAATTCTTACTAATGCAGCTTATTTTCATCTGGCAGCCTGCCCGGCTTTTTTTATTTATCGTAAATCAAACCCTTTCTAACTACAAGGATTTAGTTTAAAATCAATGGAAATTGATCTGACGGGCATTGTCATTATTGTGGGCAATTACGGCAGCGGTAAGACCGAAGTATCTATTAATTTAGCGGTTCACCGCAAACGCGCCGGAGTAGACGTCCGGATTGCAGACCTTGATCTGGTGAACCCGTATTTTCGAACACGCGAAGCCAGAGCTCCGCTCGCCAAGCTGGGCATCGAAGTCGTGCTTCCAGCGGAGCAATATCTGCAGGCCGACCTGCCGATTTTAAGTCCGCTGGTGGCCGGAATGATCCGCCAACCCAGCGAACTGGCGCTGCTGGATGTCGGCGGTGACGATGTTGGGGCGACGGTACTGGCGACGCTGGAAGATGAGTTTAAAAATAAATCCCTGAGTGTTTTGCAGGTGGTCAATCCCTTAAGACCCTTTACCGAAACGATTGAAGGCTGCCTGAAAATCCGAGCTGAAATCGAAAAGGCTTCCAGACTCAGCATTGACGGTTTCATTGGCAACGCCAATTTAATTGATGAAACCACGCCTGATCATATTTATGATGGCTATGATTTTGTAAGGACTTTGTCCGATCGCAGCGGGCTGCCTATTGAATTTATCACCGTCGCACGGGCACTATTGCCTTCAATCGACATCCGCCGGTTTTCATGTCCGGTGCTGCCGATAGAAAGGCAGCTGGTTCCACCATGGCAAAAACCCGTTGAATTTTCAAAATACAATTTAGCGACCTGACAATTAGGATTTAATATATACCGCGCGAACATGGACTGGCGAACGAGTAGGAATTGATTTCATTGACCATAAAGAGTACAAAGCGCGTGAAGATTAATGCGAAGTCTTATTTGTTTTTCACTTTGTGCCCTTCGTGATTTTCGTGATAAAATTTCAGTATCTAAATGGATTATGTCGTTTGATATACGGTGGAAAGATCGGCTTTAAAAGCTGGTGGAGGAGTTCTGATTTATGGCCTATGAGCACTTAGTTGATAAAGATCGATGCAAAGGGTGCGGATTGTGCGTAAACGTATGCCCCAAAAATGTTCTGGAGATTTCCAATGAGGTGAACTCAAAAGGGTATTTCCCGGCATACCAGGCACGTCCTGAAGACTGTATTTTCTGCGCTCTGTGCTGCACCATGTGCCCGGATGTCGCTATAACTATCAGCGAAATCGAAGAGGCGGCTGCAAAAAAATAATTGGAGGCGGGTTATGGGGAAAGTATTAATGAAAGGCAATGAAGCCATTGGAGAGGCTGCGATTCGAGCCGGCGGTTTGAATTATTTTGCTTATCCAATTACGCCGCAATCTGAAGTTGCCGAATATCTCGCCCGGCGGCTGCCAGAAGAAGGTGGGGTATTTTTACAGGGTGAAAGTGAAGTGGCGGTATCTTATATGATTTTTGGTGCTGCGGCATGCGGGGAGCGGGTGTTTACCACTTCTTCAAGTCCCGGCATCAGTCTGATGAGTGAAGGCATCAGCTATATTACGGCCGCCCAGTGTCCGGCGGTTTTTGTCAACATCATGCGCGGCGGGCCCGGATTGGGGGGTATTCTGCCGTCTCAGGCCGACTATAACCAATCGGTAAAAGGCGGCGGGCACGGCGATTATAAGCTGCTGGTTCTGGCACCGGCAAGTGTTCAGGAAGCCGTTGAAATGATGATGAGTGCATTTGCTCTGGCCGAAAAATATCGCAATCCGGTAATGATTCTGGGCGACGGCCTGATCGGCCAGATGATGGAACCGGTTGAATTTCCGGAATCGCTTAAAGTCAGGCCGAGCAATAAGGATCAGTGGGCCACCAACGGCATGGACACCCGAAACAGCAATCAGCGCAACCTTGTTAAAACACTTTACCTGGATCCCGAGGAACTCAATTCTCACAATTTGAAGTTGAAAGCCAAGTATACACAAATGGAGAGGGAAGAGGTCCGCTATGAGGCTTACAATATCGAAGGAGATTTCAAACTGCTGATTGTCAGTTACGGCACGATGAGCCGTGTATGCCGCACCGCTATAGACAATCTGAAGGATGAGGGCTTTGAAGTCGGCATGATTCGGCCTCAGACCCTATTTCCGTTTCCTAAAACCGCAATTTATGATGCCGCAGGCAAGCCCAGTTGCCGCGCTCTGTTGTGTGTGGAGATGTGCATGGGGCAGATGGTCGAAGATGTTGAGCGCAGCGTTTCCGGTCAGCGGCCGGTGCATTGGTACGGCAAATGCGGCGGTGAGGTTCCCACACCTGAAGAGGTCATGGAGGAAGTTCGCAAAATAGTCAAATAGTCAAATGGTCAATTGGTTGAATCCCTTTAGGGTCTAATGCTCAGTTCTTTTTTCATGAAACTAATTTACCGTTTAACCTTTCAACCGATTGGCTAAATACAGGAGTATAGATAATGGGAAAAGTATTTCAGAAACCCGAGGCTCTGGCCGATACGGTTACCCACTATTGCCCGGGTTGCACTCACGGGGTGGCGCACCGACTTGTGGCGGAAGTTATCGATGAACTCGGGATCCGGGGCCGGACAGTTGGGATCGCACCGGTGGGCTGCGCCGTTTTAATGTATAATTACTTTACCTTTGATTTTCAGGAGGCGGCGCATGGTCGGGCACCAGCCATGGCGACCGGGATTAAACGTGTTCGGCCGGATTTGGTTGTATTTACCTATCAGGGTGACGGGGACTTGGCCAGCATCGGTATGAGCGAGATTGTGCACGCTGCCAATCGGGGAGAAAAATTTACGGTTATTTTTATTAATAACGCAGTGTACGGTATGACCGGCGGCCAGATGGCGCCGACCACGCTGCCGGATCAGCGAACGACCACCACGCCATTTGGCCGCAAAATTTCGGATACCGGTATGCCGATCAAAATGGCTGAACTTCTCGCCGCACTGCAGACGCCGGCTTATATTACCCGCCAGACACTCCTGAGCCCCAAATACATCAACAGAGCCAAAAAAGCGATGAAGCAGGCGTTTAACTATCAAATTGAAAATACATGCTTCAGTCTTGTGGAGCTGGTCAGCACCTGTCCGACAAACTGGGGGATGACACCGCTGAATGCCATCAAGTGGGCTGAAGAAAAAATGCTTTCTTATTTTCCGCTCGGGGTATTTAAAACACCTGAAGAACACGGGCATTCAACGAATTAGTTTCCATCCGGAAATGGCCCTTTTCCCGAATTGTTTTCGGATGGGCACAAATTAGCTACCTGCCAGCCAAAAAAATCATTGCCATCAATGGCAGCCGGTTGCAGGTGACCTTTTAGGTGCGGAGGTATCATGCAAAACGAAGTTAAATTTGCCGGATTCGGCGGCCAGGGCATTATGTTAATGGGGCAGATTATGGCTGAAGCCGCGATGAAGCAGGGTTACGAGGTGGTCTGGATTCCGTCTTACGGTCCGGAAATGCGGGGCGGAACCCAATATCGTGGCGCTGGCGGCTTTCGTCAGCCGCAGCCAGGTGCTAGACTTTGAAGTGTTGCGTGAATCGGTAAAAACAAAATTCGCCAGTAAAAAGAAATTAATCCCGCTCAACATGAAAGCCCTTGAGGAGGGCAAAAAAGCCGCAATGATCACTTAACGCTGATTGAATAATTTCTGTGACTGAATCTGTATTTTTGATTGAAAAGCAATTTCATCACGAAAGCGCGAAATAAAGAAAACACAGAAAGGAAAAATATTTCGTGCTTTTATGTTTTCGTGATTTCGTGTTAGTTTTTTAATTATTATTTTGATTCTCAAAATTTATCAATCTGTGGTGTTGCCCTATAAAATTTAAAATGAAACTCACAATTCCGGACTATTTCTCAAAGATCAAGCCTTATGTTTCCGGAAAGCCGATCGAAGAGGTGCAGCGGGAATACGGGATTGACAATTCCATTAAGCTGGCCTCAAATGAAAATCCGCTTGGGCCGTCTCCAATGGCTGTGGCGGCCATTCATCAGGCGATTGAGAACCTGCATCGGTATCCGGATGCCGCCGGCCACGAGTTGACCCAATCGATCGCCCGAAAATATAATATTGATTCTCCCTGCATTGTTCTGGGAAATGGGTCCGATGATATTATTTCCCTGCTGACGGTCGCGCTCTTGCGGCCAGGCGACGAGGTTGTTTTACCTCAACCCTCATTTCTTTTTTACGAAATCTCGATTCGCAGCTCAGGGGCCCTGCCGGTTTGGGTTCCATTGAAATCGTTTAAAACGGATCTGGAGGGAATCATTCAAAAAATCAATCCAAAAACGCGCATGATATTTTTAAATGTTCCCCACAATCCCACGGGCGCTATCATTTCAAAAAACGATTTTGAGGATTTTGTCACCGCAATCCCACCGCAAATTGTCACTGTGCTGGATGAGGCCTACATTGAATTTGTTCAAGATTTAAATTGCGTTAATAGTTTTAATTATCTTAAAGCCGATAAACCCGTTGTTGGCATGCGTACCTTTTCGAAGGCTTACGGGTTAGCCGGTCTTCGGGTAGGTTACGGTGTGATGCCCGGGGCTTTGGCCGAACTGCTCAACAGGGTGAGGCAGCCTTTTAATGTGAACTTACTTGCGCAGGTTGCTGCGGTTGCGGCTTTAAATGATGACCAATTTCTGCAGAAAACCGTCGACCTAGTTCATGCGGAGCTTGAATTCATCTATGTTGCTCTGGAAAGACTGGGAGTGGCTTTTATCCGTTCGGAGGCCAATTTTTTTATGGTCGAGGTTGCCGGCGGAAAAACCGCTGATCATGTTTTTGAAGAACTCCTTAAACTGGGTATTATTGTGCGCTCCATGACGTCTTACGGATATCCACGACATATTCGGGTCACTATAGGAAAACATGAGGATAATGTTCGTTTTCTGGAGGCGTTTGAGAAAGTCATATAAGCCGTAGGTGTCAGTTTTCGGGTGTCAGGTACGCATAGGCGTCAGGTGGCGGTAATCCGTAAGTTTCAGGGTTCATTGACCGGAGCTGTCCGAGGGCCGATATCAAATGCGGGAAAACAGATCTAATTTCTGTCCTGCGTCATCTGTTTGCTGACACCCGAAACCTGAAACCTATTTGGTAGCTCTCCGGGCCTAAAGATTGAAATCCTTGAAGGACCATGAAA
>JARRJQ010000275.1:0-12250 GCA_037388985.1 Desulfobacterales bacterium
GTGATAAGAATGATAGCGGGAAATGACTTTGTATGCGGGTGCTTTTGACTGCCGAACCATTTTCAAAGCGGCTTCATTTGCTTCGGTACCACTGGTTGAAAAGAAAAATTTATTCAGGCTTTCCGGCATGACTGTGCGCAGTGCTTCGACGGCCGCCATAGCGGCTTCATTGGCAAAACCGGGAGCAATGTAGGGCAGCTTTTCAGCCTGCTTTATGATTGCTTCGATGACGGCCTTGTTTTTATGCCCCAGGTTTGAACACATGAGCTGGGAGGAGAAATCAAGATAGGACTTGCCGGTGTCATCGTAAAAATATACGCCCTCCGCATCGGTTATCAGCAGCGGGGTTGTCCACGCACTCTGGCGACTCCAGGTGCCATAGGTGTGATCGGTCAACTCTTTGATTTTTGCGACGGTTTGGCTCATTTTGTTTGCTCCTTTTCAAGCGTTTAACTCGTCAGGGGGTTCAGATCCTTTTTTGAGCACGATCCTGCTCCCGATCAATTTATGAGCGTTTCAGGGATCTGGCCGATTTATAATTGGCGGCCTGCCGGCATTATAATTCTTGCAGTTTGGCAAGCTGAGCGGCGTGCTTTTTGCCGATCGCCTTCAAGGATCGGGCCACTTCAGGCAGGGCCTTGATTTTTGCAGATGCCTCCGTATAGTAGCGAACCGCTCTGTCTTCCAGGCGGCTTGCTGTTTTCAATGCTTCATCAGCAGTCATCAACCCGGCGGCACCGCACTCTTCACAAAATGGTGCGCGCATGAAATCTCTGATAGGTTCCAGGATCATTTCGGTGACATTTTCACGGCGTGTCCGCTGAACGGCTTTTACATTTTTATCGTCGGCTGCAGCAAATTCTGCAAACATATCTTTGTAGTCCAGGCAGGCCGGATTTTCCGCAACGGTTCTGTAAAAGCCCAGATCCTGAAGTTCCAGTTCTTCCGCAAAATTGAGTATACTCCCAAAATTCTCTAAGGGCATTCTTCCGCTCCTTCATATATTCAAGGGTGCTAATTATTTGTAATGGTTTTAAACTAACTTTAAGATTATTTTGGAATCGGTTTTAAAATTTCACTTCATAGCCGATCATCTAAAATCTTAAAGTGTTAAACTGGCTTTAAGGTCTTTAGCTCTTGGCTGAGGCTTAAAGCCAGTTTAGAACCAGCGTTGTATGACGACCTTTGTATCCGTAAAAAAGTTAAATATCTCCTGGCCGTGCCCTTTGGTGTCGCCGAAAAACGAATTGCCGGCACCGCCGAACGGAAAGAAGCTCATCGGTGCAGCGATTCCGATATTGATGCCCACCATGCTCGGTTTGACGCGATACTTGAACTCCCGCGCGGTAGCACCGCTTCTGGTATAAATACAGGCGGCGTTGGCAAAGCCGCGGGTGTTGATCAGGTCGATGACTTCATCCAGATCCTTGGCGCGAACCACGCTGACCACCGGGCCGAAAATTTCCTCTCTGGCAATGGTCATGTCGGATGTGACGCGATCAAACAGGGTCGGCCCCAAGAAAAATCCATTCGGATACTCGTCTGACTTAAAATTGCGGCCGTCCAGCACCAGTTTTGCACCTTCTTTAATGCCTTTTTCAATGTAGCCCAGTACTTTCTCTTTATGGGCGGCGGTGGCCAGCGGCCCCATCGCAGAATTTTCATCCAGGCCGCTGCCCACTTTCATAGCTTTGGCCGCTGCGGCAAATTTTTCGATAAGCTCATCGGCAACGTCTCCGACCGGCACCAGCACCGATCCCGACAGACAGCGCTGACCGGTACATCCGTAAAATGAAGTGATCAAAGAAGGCATGCCCGCTTCTATATTCGCGTCGGGCGTGACCGCCACGATGTTTTTAGCACCGCCCAGCGCCTGAACCCTTTTGCCGGTGGCACCGCAGCGCTGGTAAATATATCTGGCCGTGGGGGTGGACCCGACAAAGGAGATGCCTTTGATATCCGGATGATCAAGCAATGCGTTGACCACATCGCGGGACCCGTGAACCATGTTGAGCACCCCTTCGGGCAGACCGACCTCGTCGACAACTTCAAAAATCTTGGTCTGGGTCATGGGTACCTGTTCAGACGGTTTAACAATGAATCGCATAGGGCAAAAACCACCACGGCACCATGCCCGGAAAGTTGTAGGGAACGATGCCGGCGAAGACACCCAGTGGTTGTCGATGGCCCATGCAGTCAATGTCTTTGGCGATGTCTTCCAGGGTGTAGCCGGTCATCAAGGTCGTAACACCGGTGGCGTGTTCGACATTTTCGATCATGCGCCGCACCTCACCGCGGGCTTCGTCGATGCACTTGCCTTGTTCGGTGGTCAGCACCCGGGCAATTTCTTCAAAATTATTTTCAAAGGCATCTTTGATTCTAAATAAATACCGGGCGCGCGTCAGCGGAGGCGTTGTTCTCCACTCCCAATAAGCGTTTTTGGCCGCTTCAACTGCGCGGTCAACATCTTCTTTTGTTCCGTAAGCAACCTGGGCGATTTTTTCTCCCAGTGCCGGATTCCAAACATCCCCAATCGTTTTGGAGTTGGATTCAACCCATTCGCCGTTGATGAAATTTTTCATTAAGGGCAGTGACATACCGATTCCTCCTTTGCTGGTTTCTTATATCTAGACAAGGATTATATTCGTCGTTTTCAAAAAGAAAGCCATCGGCTTAGGTTTTTAAACCGTTAGACATTTTTGACCACAATAGCAATTTTAGGCGACTTTAGGCAAATCCGATTTTGTTGTCAAGAAAAATTCGGTTATTTCAACGAAAAATATTGTTTTTGCATCGAAAATATACGAATTTTAATAAGAACCTTTCTTATAAATACGGTATTAAACAATTTATGCGTTGATTTTAGTCTTTTTCCGTGATAATGATAGCTGGCGAACATAAAAATTCAACACGAAAGCACGAAAGAACCCCGGTTAAACAGAAAAAAGGTTTAACAGGGCAGGCAAAAACGCAAAAAGGATATATAAATAAATTTTGTGATTCCAAAATTTCGTGTTTTCGTGATGAAAGAAGTTTTTCCATAGAACGCCCAGAAATTACAACTGGGATTCTGACAGGCGCAGGAGGAAAAATGAAGCGAATTAACTCAATGGCTAAGAGAAAAATACCGGATACGGTCGATTGTCAGATGATTGAGCTGTTGCAAAAAGACGGCCGGATTTCCAATACTGACATTGCCAAAAGAATCGGTATTTCGGAAGCCACCGTCAGAACGCGCCTGAACCGGCTAATCAAAGAAAAATTTATTCAAATCGTAGCCGTGAGCGATCCGATAAAGCTGGGTTTTGAAATCGTCGGCAATATCCGGATTCATGTCGATATCCGCAAAATGGACCAAATCATCAAAGAGTTACAAAAGCTAAAACCTTTATGGTTCATTGTTCAAACGACTGGGGGTACCGGCATTGATACCGAATTTGTGGTTAAATCTTTAGATGAGCTGAATGAGTTGATCTTTGAAGAGATAAATAAAATCGACGGCATTATCCGTACGGAAACCACGCTGTTTTTAAAATATATTAAGCGGCAGTATGCCTGGGGCACGGCCCTCCCCTAAAACCGGCTTTTAGGGCGTCATCTCTTGTCCGATGGCTGTGTTGTGAGCCGTTTCAAAATGCTCACGTACTAAACGTGTACGCTCCGCTTTTGAAACGCCTCACGTCTTACCCTCGAACAAGATCTAACGCCCTAAAAGCCGGTTTAATATTCTAAATTAATTGCTCGCGCCTTTTGAGCACCTTAACATATTAAAATCTGATGCGATCTCCCGCCGATAGGCGAGGTAGGAAATGAGCAATTTTTTTGATGAGCAAGGCCGCACAAGGATTTCGGCCTTCAGCGTACTTGAAGTACGTTGAAGGTTGAAATCCGCGGAGAACGCCGCTCATCGGAAAAAGGGCCATTTCCTTAAAAACTAAGCGCCGCCAATGCCATACTCCTCTTCCCCCATAACGCCCCAGACCTCCTTCCACTTGCCCTTCAAATTGGATAGCTTGCCCTCGATGGCGGTTTTCTCGGCGCTCCATTCCGCCGGGCATTCCCGGCTCAGTGTATCGATTTTGCGGTCGAGGTCATCCATTAATGCATTCAATTCGTTTACCATCGGCGCAACCTTTTTCTTAGGGGATTCTTTCAATGCGCTTGTTTTGCGAATGACATCATAAAGTTTGGCTTTCCAGCCGTTGAGTTCGATTGCCACCTCTGCACAATAAGATTTGGCATCCATCACAACCTCCTTGCCCGAGTCTTTTTGACTTGAGGATCGGTTCAAAATTGAGCACGCTGATAGTGTCATCGCGAGCGGAGCAAAGAAATCCAATGCTATCCGTCCGATGGGATAGCTTGGTCACCTTGTTCCTCTCGATGTCGGCGTCTCGTAGCAGATTTTTAAAATCGCTGCGGTCAAATTTCAATGACCTATACGATATGAAATTAAAGCTGCAAAATACGGATGTCAATCGGGCAGGTTGGGAACCGGAAGGTGTTTTGAAGCGGAATTTTAGCGTTATTTTTCTTTTTTGACCAGCGTGTTTTCAATGGCCTGCATCCATTGGGGCGGGTAAGGCACTTTGAAGGCCGCGGTATCTTTCTGGTAGCGGTCGTTTAGAAAGTCTATTTTGACTAAAGATTGACGCAAATCAACACCTTTGTGAATGCGGTCATGATAGATACGTGCGATCCGGGCTGATGGTATCTCCAATAGGTTTTGCCGAAAAAGTTTACCCCAAAACTCATGGCCAAAACAGGCCGGCTGCCGAAGCGTTCCTCAATCCATTTACGGTCGCGCCAGCGCATCAAGGCAATATAGCCGATGATGCCGAAAAAAATCACCGCAATAAGAAGCCACTGTTGACTACCCAAAAATTCCACTATGGTTGGTTCCCTCCTTGCGGCATCTTTTTTTGATGCAAACCGCAGGAATGCTTATTGGCAGTCTTTCACGTAAAAATTTAAAATGATCTAAAATGCCTAAAATTAGATCAAAGGAAGGTAATCTGAATCTTGCGCGCTTCCTTGTTAAAATAAGGTTTGATCCTTTCTAAATTTTAGGCATTTTAGGCAATTCAAACTTTAGGCATTTTCATTTATTATTGAAACTCGGAGAGGTATATCAATAACTTCTTGCGTGCCAGATTATGCCGATACCCGCTTTGGCTGCCCATGGCCGCTAAAATGGAATCGGCGATTTCTCCATCTTTTCTGCCTTCAGCGCGTTGCTGCCTGATTTTTTCGGCATTCAACGCCACGAGCTGGCGAAAACTTTCTTGATCGCGGGAAAAGAAAACGAAAAACCCCAGAACAAAAACCAGGACCGAGGAACCCATGGCGACGTAAAGATCATACTTGGGATTCGGAAAAATCGGCCGCAGCAAACTGTCCGGATTGCCGGCATTCAGCAATGAATACATGGCAACCAGTCCGATAATGACCAGCAGGACGTAAATGATGTAAAGCACAGATTTCGGCAACAGTCGAGTATCCCTTTAGGATTTAAATGGGAAACGGATTACCGCAGATAAACACAGATTCGATAATTCAGAGCTTTACAGATTTGGGAGCGATTTAAAATGTTTTTCTACCTTTTGTGACACGGCTTTTTCAATGAATGCATTTCGCTAATCTGTGTTCATCCGTGTCCTCGTGAAAAGTGGGGAAAAGCCCCCATGCGCTTTTCCCCACCCTGGATGCAATTCACGACAAACCGCTATTAACACCGGGATTAAACCGGTCGTGTTTCGCCTTCTTTCATTGCGGCCCATTGCGCTTCTGCTTCCTGCCAGGCTTCTTCAGAAGCTTCTTTCTCCCAGACTTCCAGGCCGCGTTCCGCCCGGGTGGCACCGGGCAGGATGTTGTCTAGGATCATACCAAGGATGGCGGTCACCGCCATTCCGGTGGTTAAGATGGCCTGCAGAATATCGCCGAGCACTTTAAAAAAAGCACCGGCCCCACTCCAATCAATCGGTACTGCGTTGGCCGATAGCATCGGACTGAAGTGGTAGGGCACCGAAAGCCCCGCAAAGAAGGATATACCGATGATAAACAGGTTGCGGGAATTGTTCAGGTTAACAATTTGCAGGTTGGACAAACCCACCGAGGCAATCATTCCAAACAATCCGACGAACATTGCGCCTACCACGGGTCTGGGCAGCGTGGCCAGGACGGCGCCGAATTTGGCCACTATGGGAATAATCAGCATGACCACCGCACCGGTGCGGATAACACGGCGACTGGCAACGCGCGTCAAGCCGATGGATCCGATATTTTCGGAATAGCTGGTGGTCCCGTTGCAGGTCTGCAGGATGCCGGCAATCAGACAGCCCAATCCTTCAGCCCCCAGTCCTCTGGATATCATACGGCCGGTCGGCACCGGTGCTTCGGATATGCGGGCACATGCGTAATAGTCGCCGATGGATTCGATCATGGAGGCCAGATAACCGGCCAGCATGCCGAACGCACCGGCCCACAGAGTCGCACTGCCCAGATTCGGAAAGCCCCATTTAAACGGCATTAGGGGCTTGAGGCTGAGCCAGGGCGCGGCGAAGATCAGCTCGGTTTTCAAATAGGCCGGGCTGTCGGGAGATATCCACCCCGCTGCGGTACCGATAAGGGATGCAAGCCAGCCAGTGATAATCGACAGCAGGACCGGAAAAAGCATGAACACTCTGGATTTTTGCGAAAATACCTGAGAGTAAACAATCAGGGCCACCAGGGTGATCAGGGAGATGATCCAGTTGCTGGCCATCCAGGGTGCGCCGATACCAAACAGCGCCAGGCCGATCATGGCGATAGTGGGACCGATGACAATGGGGCTGATAAGCTTGCGCACATAACCCATGATTCCGGTATAGCCCAGGACAATTTCAAAAACCGAGGCCACCATAATCGCGCCGGCTACATGTTGGATCTGAATTTGCCACATGGGTTCCGGGCCGGTCAGCTGTTTGGCTGCCACCATGCCGATAATGGCAAATGTGGGGCCTAGAAATGAAAACGTGCCGCCCTGAACAATCGGCAATTTATTGCCTATAGCCGATTGCTGGATCAGGGTGCAGATGCCGGAAGTAAAAAAGATGGTTGAAATAATCAACGCCAGCTCTTCTTCAGGCAGGCCCATCGCCCCGCCCACAATGAAGGGGATCAGCACCGTCGCGCCGAACATGGTCAGGTATTGCTGAATTCCCAGCAACACCGCCATCGGCCATCTCGGCCGGCTGCCGATCGGATATACGATCCAATGTTCTTTTTTATCTTCGTTCATTCTCTGATCTCCTCCTTTCACGTTGTCCCCGAATCGGGATGGTTAAAAATTTTGCCTCCTTTTGCCTAATAATGAGTGATGTTATGATCCTACCGTGCGCGTCAGATCGGTATACATGTCGGGCCGCAGATCCCGGAAAAACTGCCAGCCGTCTCTGACTTCACGGATGAGCTCAAGATCAAGATCGGCGATGACGACTTCATCTTTGTCTTCGCTGCCCTTTACGATAATCTCGCCGCGGGGATTCACGAAATAGCTGGAACCGTAGAATTTGCCGAATTCCCATGGTTTTTCAAGGCCGACGCGGTTATTGGCGCCGATAAAAACACCATTGGCCACCGCCTGGGCCGGCTGCTCCAATTCCCATAAATACTGGGATTTGCCCGACGTCGTGGCCGAAGGGTTAAACAATATTTCGGCACCTTTGAGCGCCAGCAGTCGGGCGCATTCCGGAAAATGCCGGTCGTAGCATATATAAATGCCGATTTTGGCGTAGGCGGTTTCAAACACCGGGAATCCCAGATTACCCGGCTTGAAATAAAATTTTTCCCAGAAACCGGGCCAGGTGTGGGGGATGTGAACTTTTCTAAATTTCCCCAGATAGGTTCCATCGGCATCAAAGACAGCGGCCGTATTGTAATAGACACCTGCAATTTCCATTTCATAGACCGGGATTATCATGACCATGTGATATTTTTTAGCATACTGGGCCAGGCGTTCGGTGGTCGGTCCGGGCACCGGTTCTGCGTTGCGGTACCATTTGATATCCTGCTCGGCGCAAAAATAAGGGCCGTAGAAAATTTCCTGCAGACAGAGGATGTTTACCCCTTTTTTGCCGGCTTCTTCGATCAGGGGGATGTGTTTTTGGATCATGGCTTCCTTAATTTCCGCAGGCGTTCCATCGTTTTTGGCGTTGGATGCCTGGATGTGGGCGCATTTGACAACTCTGGACATGGGTCTTTCCTTTCAGGCTAAAAACAGAAATGTTTTACAATTCAAAACCGAAACGAAAACGGTTCTGTCTATATTAAAATCATATTCATTTATCTTGACATGCGGATTGTCGTCAAGCTTTTTCCAAATTTAAATTAGAAAATGAATCCATATTTGAATGCCGGAGCTATTATCAATTGACAATTTTCTTGGAAAAGCATAGTTTTATTTTTTTATTCAACTCATTAGCCCGTTTGATTTACCAAATGAAGATTTCTGATGATCCCAAAAGCCGATTGCCTGAATAACTCAAATTTTGCAACAAGGAGGAGTAATTGTGGGTAATTTAAATAAATTCAAGAAAATGAGCAAAGGCTTCGATCTGGTTCAGGCGATTGCCGAAGCGGACCGCTGCCTGCTTTGCCATGATGCCCCCTGCTCTAAAGGATGTCCGGCCAGTACCCAACCGGCCGAATTTATCCGTAAACTTCGCTTTAAGAATTTCACCGGTGCGATACGAACCATTAAAGAAAACAATATATTGGGAGGAGCCTGCGGGGTTCTTTGCCCCACATCCCGGCTGTGCGAGGAAGAGTGCAGCGCCGTGTTCAAATCGCAAAATCGTCCCGAGGGCGCCGATCGCCCCATTCAGATTGGCAAGATCCAGCGATTTTTAATCGAACATTCATGGGACCGAAATTTTAAGGTATTTGAAAAACCCGCACCTCGAGGCGAAAAAATAGCGGTTGTGGGCTCCGGTCCGGCCGGTTTGAGCTGTGCGGCCGAGCTGGCCAAAGACGGCTATCAGGTTGCAATCTTTGAGGAAAAAGCGGAGCCTGGCGGGGTCTTGCGATACGGAGTGGTCTCTTACCGATTCGACATGAACTTCCTTAAACACGAAATGGAAGATATCAAATCTCTGGGTGTCAAATTTAAGTGCAATTCGCCTATTCGGGGCGAGCAGGGAGCGGAAAAACTTCTCCAGCAGGGCTATGATGCAGTCTTTCTGGCACCGGGCCTCTGGGAGGCTGAAACCATTAAGCCTCTGCGCAAGAAAATAAACGGCCTGTTTTCATCGGTTGACTATCTCTGTGCTTTGCGTGACGGGCGTTTTGCGGAAATGGAAAAGAAGGTCAAGGGAAAAACCGTTGCAGTTGTCGGCGGTGGTTCGGTGGCCATGGACTGCGTTGAGTCTGCTGTAAGATTGGCTGCCAAAGACGTTTATTTGATTTACCGGCGGTCCTATTCTCAGATGCCGGCCGAGCCCGATGAACGCGTTGAGGCCCTGGAGGCCGGTGTTCACTTCCTGCTGCTCAATCAGCCGGTCAATTATGTGACGGATAAAAAGGCCGATGTGGTGATCGAAGCCATCGGCAACAAGGCAGCGGAGGATTCCCGCCAATGGTATCCTCATGTGAAAGTGGACAGGAAAAAGCTGATCCAGGCGGATCCGGAAACCGGGCAGACGTCGGTGAAAGGGATTTTTGCCGGCGGTGATATTGTTCGGGGGCCGGCGCTGGTAGTAACCGCTGTTCAGGACGGCAAGGTGGCCGCCCGAGCGATCAAAGAATTTCTGGCGAAATAGGTTCAAAGTTTGCCTGCCGGCAAACGTTACATTGGTTTAATTGGTTCAATTTGTTCAACTGGTTCGGATTAAGCCAACCAATTCAACCAATAAGACCAATAAAACCAATCGAACAGATTCTGGAACACAGAATATTTGAACCTTCGAAAAAGGAGGCTTTATAGTGGTTAACAACATCGATCTATCCATAAATTTTTGTGGGGTGAATTTTAAAAACCCGTTTCTGCTCTCATCTTCACCGGTTTCCAACAGCGCAGACATGGTTGCCCGGGCATTTGATGCCGGCTGGGGCGGGGTGGTATTCAAGACCCTCAATTCGGATCGGCTTCCGATCATCCATCCGTCGCCCCGCATGCACTGTGTGCATTATGGCAGTAAAAAGGAAATGGCGGTACAAAATGTCGAGATGATTTCCGACCGCCCCCTGAAGGACAACCTTGCCGAATACCTGTATGTGAAAAAAACGGAGCCGATATACTGGAGCTTAATTTTTCATGCCCCCACATGTGTATTGAAGGAGCCGGTCACAAGGTCGGGCAGGCTTTCCAGCTGCTGGAAGGATTTACCGCAGCGGTCAAAGAAGCGGTTTCCATCCCGGTGATGGCTAAAATGACGCCAAACATCACCGATATGAACGAACCGGCCATGTATGCCAAAAAGGGAGGTGCGGACGCAATCTCCGCCATCAATACCGTCAGAGGAATTTCTTCGGTCGGTCTAAGCGATTTTGTGCCGACCCCCAATGTATACGGAAAAGGTGCGATCAGCGGGACCTCGGGGCCGGCAGTGCGTCCCATCGGGCTGAATTTCATCGCCACCATGGCCCAAAATGACCAGCTCAATTTGCCCCTTTCCGGAATCGGCGGAATCGAAACCTGGATCGATGCCCTGGAATACATCCTGCTCGGTGCCTCAACGATTCAGGTCACCACCGGTATCATGCATTACGGGTATCGAATCGTTGAGGACATGATTGAAGGCCTCTCGGATTTTATGGCCGAACGCGGTATCAGGCGCGTTTCGGATTTAGTGGGCAAAGCGCTGCCAAACCTGTATGAAACCGAAGCTTTTGATCTTGAGCGCCAGGGGATTATGCAATACGATCTGGATAAGTGCATCGGGTGCGGGCAGTGCTATATTGTCTGTCGTGATGCTGCCGGCCAGGCCATTGAATGGGATGCTGAAAAGCGCCGGCCGAATTTAATCGAAGACAAATGTTTGAGCTGTATGCTGTGCAAATTCATCTGCCCGGTTCCGGAACTGATTTCTTATAAGGAAATGCCCAAAGGATGGAAACGTCGGCCAACTGCTGTAATGGACGGCAGTCTGGAAAAAGATATAAAATATGAGCCATTTACAAAGGAGGGGCCCGATGAGTGTGTTATTTAAAGGAGGTACGATCGTAAATGCCACCGGTCGTTATGTGGCCGATGTGTTTGCAGATGGCGACAAAATCAAGGCGATCGGAACGGATCTGGATAACCCGGCCGATGAAGTGGTGAATGCCAAGGGGTTATACATTCTTCCCGGTGCCATTGACCCGCACACCCATATCTCCATGCCGTTTATGGGCACCTATGCCCAGGATGACTACCAAAGCGGCACGATCGCAGCCGCCTGCGGCGGTGTAACCTGTGTGGTAGATTTTGACCTTCAGCAAAAAGGCGAAAGCCTGCTGCAGGCTATCGAGCGCAAAAAGGCGCTGGCGGAGGGAAAAGCGGTCGTTGATTATTCCCTGCATCCGGCGGTAATGGATCCCCGGCCGGAGGTTGTTGCAGAGATCAAAAAGGCTTGCCAGGATTACGGCACGCCGAGTTTTAAGATTTTTATGGTCTATGACTTCCGGGTCGATGATGCCACCATGATCAAACTGCTGGAGGAGACCCAAAAGTACGGCGGACTGGTCCAGGTGCATGCTGAAAATGTTTACATTATCCAGCATATGAACGAGGTGCTGGCCAAAGAAGGTAAATTGGAACCCTATTACCATGCCGTCAGCCGTCCCAATATCGCCGAGGAAGAGGCCATCGGACGGGCGGCCAAGATGGTGGAGTTGACCGGATCGCGGATCTACATCGTGCATCTGTCTTCCAGAGAGGGACTCTGGAAGGTCAAAGAAGCCCGGGACAGAGGAATTGATGTCTACGCGGAGACATGCCCGCAGTATCTGGTTTTAGACGAGACACGCTATAATGAACCGGATTGGAACGGTGCCAAATATGTCATGTCGCCGCCGCTGAGAACCAAAGAAAGCAACGAGGCCCTCTGGATGGGTTTAAAAGGCGACGACCTGCAGGTGGTGGCCACTGATCATTGCCCCTTTGATTTCAAAGGCAAAAAAGACATGTTCGGCAAAGACGACTATAAAAAGATTCCCAATGGTGCACCGGGAATTGAGACGCTGCTGATGGTGGTTCATTCCGAGGGGGTGGCTAAAGGACGTATCAGTCTGG
>JARRJQ010000276.1:0-4907 GCA_037388985.1 Desulfobacterales bacterium
GAAAACTCATAAAAATGCTCGTAAAGGGCAAACCATCTGAGAGGGTGGGACGCAAAGCTACTGGCCTGAAACCCGGGGGGAACCGGGAAAGGTAGCAGGGCTGCCGGGCGAGAACACCTGCCGTCGCGAAATGGTTTTAGGCGACGGGGGTTGGCACTTCTTGTTGAGTGCATCTCGGTCGGATTTTGATGTATCTCAACGGAGGTGTGAACTTGTCAGTCATATTTCTACTTAATACAATCTATAATCGTTTCTGCTCTCCATTTCACTTATTCGGTTTAACAAACAGGCTCAAGGCTCAAGGTAAAAGGCTCAAGGTAAAAGGCTCAGGGTTCAAGGTTCAGGGTTCAGGGTTCAGGGTTAATCGTTCGTGCAAAATATCTTTCCGTTTTATTGGTTTAATTAGTTTAATTGGTTCTCTTAGAATCCGTTTTCAGCGAAGTTTTGTTGCTCAGTCCTCAGTCCTCAGTCCTCAGCACTTATTTATTCGTTTGATCCCTTTGGTCCTGGGTCTATGCGCCTTGACATCTTTGCCGGCGTATGCCGCATCGGTTGACCTTGAGTGGGATGCCAATACCGAGCCGCAGCTGGCCGGTTACAAAATTCACTGGGGCACGTCCAGCGGCAATTATGCATTCAGCAAGAATGTCGGCAATACGACCGTCTGCACGATCACGGGACTCGATGAAGGCCGAATCTATTATTTTGCAGCCACTGCCTATGATGGCACCGGAGCCGAAAGCGACTACTCCAATCAAATAAACTATTATGTGCCTTTGAGCGACACGGACGGAGACGGAGTGCCGGATAGCCAGGATGCTTTTCCGTCGAATCCGGCAGAAACAACCGATACGGACCAGGACGGCATCGGCAACAATGCCGACCCGGATGACGACAACGACCAAATGCCGGATGTGTGGGAAATTCAGCACGGTTTGGATCCGTTAAACTATGATGCCTCCGATGATTCGGACGGAGACGGCTTCAGCAATCTGGATGAGTATCATGCCGGAACCAATCCGCTGGTCCCGCAAAACAATTTTGAGCCCGATGCGCCTACCCTAGCAAGCCCTGTCAATCAGCAGGTGGTTGAACTAACGCCGGTGCTGAAAACAAATCAATTCTTCGACTCGAACCCCGGCGACTTTCATTCCGCAACACAATGGCAAATCTACAGGCAAGCCGATAATGCCTGTGTTTTCGATATCAGCAGTGAATATTCCCTGACCCAACTGCAAGTGCCGGAGCTGATTTTAAGCGCGGAAACAGATTATATCTGGAAGGCCCGATATTATGACAACCACGGCGCCCCGTCACCGTGGTCTGACAGCGGCTCATTTACCACTCAGCCCAGCATCGACGATGCGAATCAAAACGGCATCCCCGATGACCAGGAGGTCGAAACACCTTCCGACCTCGACGGGGACGGACAATGGGATTCAAATCAGCACACGATAAAGTGCGTCAAAACGAAAAAGGGCAAAGCGCTGGGACTCTCTTTTAAAGAAGCCGGCGCTGTTGTCGGAATCGAATCCCTTTCGATTGAAAACGACGACGGCTATCAAATATCGGCCAATGCGGCAAGCAACCCTATGAATTTTCCGTTCGGCCTGATCAATTTTAAATTAGTCCTGTGTCAGCCCGGGGATCTGGCCGAAATAACCATCCATTTTTCAGAACCGGTGCCGAAAGGCAGTCGCTGGATAAAATATGATCCCCTTGAAGCAACCTGGACGGACTTCACCACCCGTGCGCAACTTAGCGCCGACGGGCAATCCGTGACCCTTTACCTTGAAGACGGCGGCGAGGGGGATGCGGACGGCACCGTAAACGGAATCATCGTTGATCCATCCGGTATCGCCGTTTCCTCTGCTTCCCTAAATTCCGGCAGCAGCGGCGACAGTATCAAGGACCTCATTCAGATCCCGAATGCATGCTTTATTTCCACAGTATCATCGCAACCTGATCGCAAGCAGCCCGCGAAGCTCTGGCATGAAATCCGCGGCCGGGAACTGGCGATTTTGCTGGTGCTGCTGGGCGTGCTGAAGGTTTTTACGGGTATAAGCAAACGCGCAAAACAGCGATGGGATGACATGCAGCGCAGATACGAGGCATTTGGTGGGTCCGGCAGTCGGTTTATCGCCAGTGATTTGATAAAGGTGCAAGGCGCACGGCACACGGTGCAGGGCGCGCGGCTCAAGGCGCAGGGCACCCCGGTTGAATCCGCTTCGCTGTTTTCTTCGAAAAATTCAACAGGGCAAGCAAGGCGCACGGCTCAAGGCACACGGCACCCCTAAGCTGGGAAGCCCGAAGGCTAGGAGGCTATAAAGCTGGAAGGCTATCAGGCTGGGAAGCCGGGAGGCCTGTAAGCTCAGAAGCAATGAACATTTTTTAGGACGCAGATTTTCTCAGATAAACACAGATTTAGTTATATAATTTTAGTTTTAAACACGAAAACACCCCCGTTAAACTTTTAAAGGTTTAACTGGGCAGGCGAAATAATTAAAGCACGAAATAATCAATTAAAACCTCTAATCACGAAACCACGAAATCTAGAAAACACGAAAAAAGATAAATCTTTTTCTCACAAAACTTCATAAATCTTGGTTAAATTGAATTTCTTTTTATTACCTTTCGTGTTTTTGAATTTTCGTGCTTTCGTGATAATTTTTTTATCTGTGTACATCTGTGTAGATCTGTGTCCCATTAATATTTGTAGCTTTCCAGCCTTATGGCTTCCTGGCCTTCCAGCTACAGACCTGCGGGCTATTTGAGCGAATTGATGAAGCAGCTGGCAAAGACGACAACATTGGCACCCCCGTTTTGGTCTTTATCTTGATCTTCGTCGCGGTTTCCGTCGAAGGAAGTAAAGACCACCGCCTGGGCCGCTGAAAAATGGTACACCTGCACTTCGATCAACGGCGGACTGGACTGCTCGTGATTGACCCTGGATCCGGGCACCAGCCATCCCTCTGCGCCGGGCAGTATGTTGCCGGCGGCATCCGCGGCGGCTATCCACTGGGTGCCATCGTGATAGGCCAGGCCGACGGACCGGATGTCCGCATTTTCGGATACCGGCAAAAACAGCGCTACCGGGGTGTCGAACACCGTGTGCGGCATCAGGTTTACGGGCAGCCCCGCAGGTCGGATGCCCTCAAGGTTTATTTCCTCGATTGCATTGGGAGACCCGAATTCCGGTGTCAACGGCTCCAGGCTGCTGTAAATTACTTTTGCCCCGCGAAGCTTGCCCTCGGTTATCTCGATGGCTGCGCCACCACCGTCTTCGGAAAATGGATCGAAGGTATAAAATTCATTGGTTTTCGGAAGGTCCTTGCGGGAAGCGGTTTTCTCCTCAGCGGTCTCGATTTTGAATTCAAAAGGATCCGGCCGCAAAATATTGTTGCGGATGTCCCTGATTTCCACCTTTATATGGATAACCCTGCCCGCCGGATAACCGGTGGGCATGAAGGGTTCCAAGAAACGGTCATAGACCGCCCATAGAAAGGTCACCCGTTCATCGGGCGCTTGATCGAGTTTGACCACCCGAACCGTATCGAAACCCGGATCGCGCCGATAAGGCACATGGAACCCGTCATCAATAATAAATCGGATCGCATCCGCTGAATTGATGTCGAGCCCGTAAACCGAGCGGATCAAAACCGCAAACCCGGTCTCGTCCGGAACCCGGGCAAAGTTGATAATACCGGCATCCTCCTGGGGAATCGAAGCTTGAATTTCGGTGGGAACGGATAAAGCTTCCGGCTCCGCTAAAGCTACGCCGGACAGGTCGAGGGAATTGCCGGCGGAAACCGGCAGAACCGATGATAAGACCAGAAATAAAAGGCCAAACTTCGATGACTTTTTTAATATTGCGAAAGTCATTGCCGCTCCGCTACTCCGCTAATTAATTTCGCCTTCCGTAGTTTTGCTCAATCCATTTTTGATATTCACCGCTGCGGACCGACGCCACCCAATCCATGTTGTTCAAATACCAATCAACCGTGGTTTCCAGAGCCTCATCAAATGCGTGGTTCGGCGTCCAGCCCAGTTCTCTTCTTATTTTCGTCGCATCGATGGCATAACGGCGGTCGTGACCCGGCCGGTCTTTCACAAAGCGAATCAGCCTTCGACTCGAATTGGCACTGTCGCGCCCCAGACGCATATCCAGTATGTCGCAAAGAGATTGCACGACCTCGATATTTTGCCGCTCGCATCCTCCGCCGATGTTGTATGTCTCACCCGACAAACCCTTTTCAAATACCGTGATCAGGGCTTCACAATGATCAAGCACATAAAGCCAATCGCGCACATTCTTCCCGTCTCCGTATACCGGAAGCTCTTTTTCTTCGACGGCATTGAGGATCATCAACGGTATAAGCTTTTCGGGAAATTGATAGGGACCGAAATTGTTGGAGCAGTTCGTAATGATCGTCGGCAATCCATAGGTCCGAAAGTAAGCATTTACGAAATGATCCGAAGATGCTTTTGAAGCCGAATACGGACTGGAGGGATCATAGGGCGTGGTTTCTGAAAAAAGGCCCTGCAGTCCGAGGCTTCCGTAAACCTCATCTGTTGAAATGTGAACAAATCGGAAATCCTCCGGCCGGCCGGTGTGCCGCCACATTTGCAGGGCAGCTTCGAGCAATCGAAAGGTTCCCAGCACATTGGCTTCCACAAATGCTTCCGGCCCCAATATCGATCGGTCGACATGGGATTCGGCCGCAAAATGGACCAGCCCGTAAAGGTTTTTTTGATTAAAAAGCCTGTCCAGCAGGCTTTTATCCCGGATATCGCCGTGGACAAATTGGTACCTTCCGGCATGCTCCTGCGGGATATCATCGAAATTCATAGGATTGCCGGCATAAGTCAGGGCATCCAGGTTGATGATGTTCCAGCCGGGTCGTAGC
>JARRJQ010000277.1:0-7702 GCA_037388985.1 Desulfobacterales bacterium
GCTACCGATCAGGGTGAACTGGCACTGGGTAAAAATGTTACGGTGGCCTTTATGCCATGGGGTGGCTATAATTTCGAAGATTCGATCCTGGTAAGCGAAAGACTGGTTCGGGATGGTGTTTATACCTCGGTTCATATCGAAGAATTTGAAGTCGTGGCCAGAGATACTAAACTTGGAAAAGAAGAAATCACCCGTGACATTCCAAATGTGGGCGAAGAAGCCTTAAAAAATTTAGATGAAAGCGGCATCATTCGTTTAGGTGCTGAAGTGCAGCCGGGAGACATCCTGGTTGGCAAGATTACTCCCAAGGGAGAAACCCAACTTTCCCCTGAAGAAAAACTGTTGCGGGCGATCTTCGGGGAAAAAGCCGGCGACGTGAAAGATACGTCGTTGCGGGTACCCCCCGGGGTAGAAGGTATCGTGATAGATGCCAAAGTGTTCTCAAGACGCGGTATTGATAAAGATGACCGCGCGCGTCTGATCGAAGACGAAGAAATTTCGTCTCTTGAAAATGATCGGGATGATGAACTGGCGATCATCGAAGAAGTTGTCCGTGCCCAACTGGATGATCTGCTGGTCGGTAAAAAAGCGATGGCCCCGTTAAAAAAAGGAAAGAAAGTCTTCATCGACAGTGGGGCCACAATTGCTTCAGATATTTTGGCCAAGATACCGCTAGCCCAGCTGGAAGGACTTGTTCTGAAGGATCCCAAGATAAGCCAACAGGTACATGAAACCCTTGAGCGATACAGGGATCAGCGTGAACTCTGCCGGCTGGCGTTTGAGCAGCAGGTGAGCCGCTATGAGAAGGGTGATGATCTGCCGCCTGGAGTTATTAAAATGGTCAAGGTTTATGTTGCCATGAAGCGCAAATTGTCGGTCGGTGACAAAATGGCAGGCCGTCACGGCAACAAGGGCGTCGTGTCTCGCGTCCTACCCGTAGAGGATTTGCCTTATTTCGAGGACGGTCGGCCGGTTGATATGGTGCTCAATCCGTTAGGCGTGCCTTCACGGATGAATGTCGGACAGATATTGGAAATCCATCTTGGCTATGCGGCAAAGGGTCTCGGTGATCAGCTGAACCAGTTGATACAGGATGAAAAATTTAAAGCCCTGCGAGATAAAATGAAAAAGGTTTTCACCGTCACCTCCCATCGAAAAATGATCGACAATTTGGATGAAAGGCGGCTTCTTGAGTTTGCCAAATTTTATAAAGATGGTGTTCATATGGCCACACCGGTTTTCGACGGTGCCAAAGAAGATGAAATTAAGGCCCTGTTGGAAGAAGCTGGACTGGAACAATCCGGACAGACGACTCTCTACGATGGCAGAACCGGTGAACCGTTCGATGACAAGATTACGGTGGGAACCATGTACGTTATGAAACTGCATCATCTGGTAGACGATAAGATCCACGCTCGTTCAATCGGCCCTTATTCGCTGGTTACCCAACAGCCGCTAGGTGGAAAGGCTCAATTTGGGGGCCAGCGTCTGGGTGAAATGGAGGTTTGGGCGATGGAAGCTTATGGCGCTGCCTATGCACTGCAGGAATTTCTGACCGTGAAATCCGACGACATGGCCGGTCGGACTCGCATGTATGAAAAAATTGTCAAGGGTCAAAATGTACTGGAACCCGGTATTCCTGAATCCTTTAGAGTAATGACCAAAGAATTACAGGCTCTTGGGCTGGATATTGATCTTCTGGAAGAAACCGAAGAATCATGAACTTTGTAACAATTAGCCAAGAGGATTCGTTTAACAATCCCAAACTTTCATCAATAGGAATAAGTTATGGAAACTCTTTATGATTTTTTTGCTAAACCCACTGATCCTAGAAAGTATTTCGGTATTAAAATCGCGTTGGCTTCGCCGGAGCAAATTCGGAAATGGTCCCATGGTGAGATCAAAAAACCGGAGACGATCAACTATCGCACCTTTAAACCTGAGCGAGACGGATTGTTTTGTGCCAAAATTTTCGGTCCGACCAAAGACTACGAATGCAACTGCGGCAAATACAAACGAATGAAGCATCGGGGGGTTATTTGCGAAAAATGTGGTGTTGAAGTCATTCAATCCAAGGTGCGCCGCGAACGAATGGCTCATATTGAGTTGGCCACGCCGGTTTCGCATATCTGGTTTCTGAAGAGTCTTCCCAGCAAAATCGGCAACCTGCTCGATTTAACACTCAAAAATATGGAAAAAGTTCTATATTTTGACAATTATCTTGTGCTCGACCCGAAAGATACACCCTTAGCTAAAGGTCAGCTTCTTTCAGATGAGAAATATCAGGAGGCAGCTGAAATGTACGGCTCGAAGTTTGAAGCCGGAATCGGTGCCGAAGCGGTTCAGGCCTTGTTGAAAAACCTAAACCTGGATGATCTATACAGTGAGCTGAAAGCAGAAATCAAGTCGACGGGATCTACAGCCAAACGACAAAAACTGTCCAAACGGCTTAAGATCGTTGATGCCTTTCGAAAATCAGGTGTCGACCCGGTGTGGATGATAATGGATGTGATTCCGGTTCTTCCCCCTGATCTGCGCCCGCTGGTGCCGCTGGAAGGTGGCCGTTTTGCCACATCGGACTTAAATGATTTGTATCGGCGGGTGATTAACCGCAACAATCGTCTCAAACGCCTCATTGATCTCAAAGCGCCCGAAATTATCGTGCGCAATGAAAAACGGATGCTTCAAGAATCGGTCGATGTTCTTTTCGACAATGGCCGTCATGGCCGGGTCATTACCGGAACCAACAAGCGGCCGTTGAAATCGCTGAGCGACACCCTGAAGGGCAAACAAGGCCGCTTTCGCCAGAACTTGCTCGGCAAGCGAGTGGATTATTCCGGTCGTACCGTTATTACCGTCGGGCCGGATTTGAGGCTTCACCAATGCGGTTTGCCTAAAAAGATGGCACTAGAGCTGTTCAAGCCGTTTGTCTATTTTCGATTAGAACAAAAGGGCCTCGTATCTACCGTACTTTGACGGGGACCAGATGGCAGTGCATGTTCCGCTCTCAGTGGAATCACAGATCGAAGCACGTGTACTGATGCTGTCCAGCAACAACATCCTGTCTCCGGCCAACGGCAGTCCGATTATCGTACCGAGCCAAGATATCGTATTGGGCACTTATTATATGACGCGAGAAGTTGACAGTCACGATGACGTCACAAGGATTTTTGCCAACGTCGAAGAAGTTCGAACCGCCTATGATGCCAATCAGGTTGATCTGCATACGAAAATCATCGTCCGCATGTATGGCAAGCGCTATGAGTCAACCGTCGGCAGAGTTCTTCTATGGGAGATTATCCCGCAGGTGGATATTTTGGAATTGCGTCACATCCAGGTGGGTACAGAAGAAGAAGGTCGGGATATTCTGGATGAGATCAATGGCGGCAAACCTTTTGTCGATCTGGTAAAATCACACTCCCAGAGCCTTGATAAAGAAAATGAGGGGCTTATTGGAAAACTAAGCTTTAATGAGTTTCGAAGTCTATACAGTTGCAGCGAGGCTGATATTGAGGCATTATTCTCTTTGAAACCGGGGGATATCAGCTCCGTTGTCCTCGCCAACAATGCCTATCATCTATTTGAAATTGTAACCAAAGAACCGGGCATCCCGTTTGAGATTGCCAATGCGGTGGCGGATAAAAAGATGTTGCGGCAACTTGTTGATTATGTCTATCGGAATCTGGGGCCCAAGGCCACTGTTATTCTTTCGGATCGCTTGAAAGATATCGGTTACAAATATTCAACACAGGGCGGATTATCCATAGCGATTGACGATATGATCATCCCGAAAACCAAATGGGATATTTTGAACAAAGCAGAAACCCAGGTTACCGAAATCGGTCGGCAGTACACCGAGGGTCTAATCACACAGGGTGAGAAATACAACAAAGTCGTTGATATCTGGGCCAAAGCCACCGAAGATGTGGCCAACGAGATGATGGAGGCGATGAAATTGGGGCTCGCTACCCAAAAAGCCGGCAAAACGACCAAGGCTAAGAAGAAAAAGCCGATTGCCATTGAACACTTCAATCCGATATACATGATGGCCGACTCGGGAGCCCGGGGAAGTAAAGACCAGATGCGTCAGTTAGCCGGCATGCGGGGATTGATGGCCAAACCATCAGGTGAAATTATCGAAACCCCCATCAGCGCGAATTTCAGGGAAGGCCTTTCCGTACTTCAATACTTCATCTCAACTCACGGTGCGCGCAAAGGGCTTGCAGATACCGCCCTGAAAACGGCCAATTCGGGATATCTGACGCGGCGCCTCGCAGATGTGGCTCAGGATTGTGTGGTTGCAGAAGTCGACTGCGGCACAACAGCAGGGGTTGAAGTGGAACCTTTGATGGAAGGCGGAGAAATTATTCAGCGCTTGGGTGAACGCATTTTAGGCCGAACGCTGCTGGAAGATATTCATGATCCATACACCGATGAGATCGTCGCCAAATCCGGCGATGAAATTGACGAAACCACCGTGCAAAAAATCGAAGAGACCGGTATCACCAACATAACGATTCGGTCGGTATTGACGTGTAAAGCCAAAAGCGGGGTGTGTACCAAATGCTATGGACGAGATCTTGCCCATGGCCGGCCTGTGGAAATCGGTCAAGCCGTCGGAATCCTTGCAGCCCAGTCCATCGGCGAACCGGGCACCCAGTTGACCATGCGAACATTTCACATCGGGGGCACAGCCAGTCGTCGTGTGGAGCAGGCCGATATTCGTGCCCGCACTGATGGAACGGTTAAATACGCCGACCTCAATGTGGCTAAAAACTCCGAAGGCCAGCTCGTGGTTATGAATCGCCGTGGCGGCAAGTTTTCGATTATCGGCAAAACCGGCCGGGAGTTAGAGACATTTCCGGTTATTTACGGGGCGCATATTCTGGTGAAAAATAATGCCAAAGTAAAAGCGGGAGATTTGTTGGCCAGCTGGGATCCATTCACCACCCCGATTATCTCTGAAGTGGATGGCACAGTTAAATTTGGAGATATTATTGCTGGACAGACCATGCAAGAAAAAGTGGATCCGGTAACCGGAAAATCCAGTCAAACCATCATTGAGTCCAGAAGCGCTGACGAGCGTCCACGAATTTCGATTAAGGATAAGGATGGCAAAACCGCAAAGTTGCCTGAATCATCCGCTATGGCTCGCTATATTTTACCGGTCAACGCAATTTTGCTTGTGGATGAATTCGATCCGGTAAAGGCTGGTGATGTCGTTGCTAAACTGCCGAGAGCGACAACCAAAACCAAAGATATTACGGGAGGTTTGCCGCGAGTTGCCGAGCTTTTTGAGGTCCGCAAGCCTAAAGATATAGCCGTATTGAGTGAAATTGACGGTTATGTAACGATTTCAAAAGGCACCAAAAAAGGCAAACAGAAGGTGACCATTAAACCGGTCGACGTGGGTGAAGAGAAAGAATATCTAATCCCCAGGGGCAAACATATCAATGTTTATGAAGGCGATTATATCCGTGCCGGAGAGCCTCTGATTGGGGGCTCGGCTGTGCCACAAGACATTTTAAGGATTAAAGGAGAAGTTGCCCTGGCCCGCTATCTGGTTGACGAAGTTCAGGAAGTTTACCGCCTGCAGGGTGTGCGCATCAATGATAAACATATTGAGGTGATTGTGAGGCAGATGATGAGGCGGGTAAAGGTAGTGGACATTGGCGATTCCGATTTTATTACCGACGAGCAGGTTGATCGTATCAAATTCGAAGAAGCCAATAAAGCGGTAATCGAAAAAGGCGGCAAACCGGCCACTGCCGAACCGTTGATCCTCGGTATTACGAAAGCATCTTTGAGCACCGATAGCTTTATTTCAGCCGCTTCTTTCCAGGAAACGACCAAGGTATTGACAGATGCGAGCGTCTCCGGAGCAGTCGATTACCTCAAGGGACTTAAGGAAAACGTCATCATGGGTCGGCTCATTCCCGCAGGAACGGGTATGCTGAATTATGATAAAGCCTCATTTGAGATGGACACGTCAATTGCGTGATGTTGAGCTATCCGGTGGAAATTGAAAGATGTTTGTTTTTTTAATATTAGAAATGGTTTAAAAACTTTGGATTTTAAATAAAATACTTGACATTACTGCACTTCATGTATAAATACCAACATTTTACCAAGATAGCAGTTCAAGAAGCCAAAATAGAGGATTAAAACGAAATTATGCCAACCATCAACCAGCTAGTTCGTAAAGGCCGCAAGCAGGCTAAAAGAAAGATTACAACGCCAGCGCTGAAGGGCGCGCCGCAAAAAAGAGGTGTATGTACTCGAGTTTACACGTCAACACCGAAAAAGCCAAATTCGGCTTTGCGCAAGGTCGCGCGTGTCCGATTGACCACCGGCACTGAAGTTACGGCTTACATACCCGGCATTGGACATAACCTGCAAGAGCATTCGGTGGTGTTGGTTAGGGGGGGCCGTGTCAAGGATTTGCCCGGTGTGCGCTATCATATTGTGAGAGGTACGCTGGACACCCTCGGGGTCGAAGACCGCAGAAAAGGCCGTTCTAAATACGGAGCCAAAAAACCAAAGTGATGGTAGTTAATGGTTGTTGGTTCCTTCGTTAAATGAAGGAAAGAAGTCAATTACTTCCCAATAACCAATAATCTTTAATTGATAAGGATTTGCGGGAGTATATATGCCAAGAAGAAGAGAAGTGCCGGAGCGGGTTGTTGCCCCGGATGCGAAATATGGCAGTCCACTTGTAGCCAAGTTTTTACACTGTATTATGCGAGACGGTAAAAAGAGTGTTGCTGAATCCATACTATATGGGGCACTTGATATCCTGGCGAAAAAGTCCAGCGAAGCTCCGTTAAAGATGTTTGAAAAAGCCGTCGACAACGTTCGTCCTTTGATTGAGGTGAAGTCACGGCGCGTCGGCGGTTCGACGTATCAGGTTCCAACCGAAATACGACCATCCCGCAGAACCGCTTTGGGCATTCGATGGATTATTACCTATGCTCGCCAACGACCGGAAAAGGGCATGGCTCAAAAGCTTGCCGCTGAGTTACTCGATGCAGCCAAAAACAGAGGTGCTTCGGTTAAGAAAAAAGAAGACACACATAAAATGGCTGAAGCGAACAAAGCCTTTGCTCATTTTCGCTGGTAGGCCATAACGCAACTCACCGCGGGCAAAACGCATAGAAAAGATTATCTTTGCAGATTTTTATGCACACTGTCCATGAGAGTCTAACTGGGAGGATGAGAAGATGTCGAAACAGAAGTTTGAGCGAACCAAGCCGCATGTAAATGTAGGTACCATTGGTCACATTGATCATGGCAAGACGACGCTGACGGCGGCGATCACCAAGCATTTGGGCAAGAAGGGCATGGCGGAATTTATTCCCTTTGATGAGATTGACAAGGCGCCGGAGGAAAAAGAGCGTGGGATTACGATTGCCACTGCGCATGTAGAGTATCAGACTGCCAAGCGGCATTATGCGCATGTAGATTGTCCGGGTCATGCGGACTACATTAAGAACATGATCACAGGTGCGGCGCAGATGGACGGGGCGATATTAGTTGTGGGAGCTGATGATGGTCCGATGCCCCAGACGCGGGAGCACATTTTATTAGCGCGTCAGGTGGGGGTACCGAGCATTGTGGTATTTTTAAACAAGATCGACATGGTGGATGATGAGGAGCTCATTGAGTTGGTGGAGTTGGAGTTACGGGAGTTATTGGACAAGTA
>JARRJQ010000278.1:0-4896 GCA_037388985.1 Desulfobacterales bacterium
CCGAAGGCCATAGATATTTTGGATTTGCATCTGGAATCTGTAAGAATTGTGAATTAGCGATTGAGGCACGACATCTATAATTTATTGTGGGTTCAAAAATGTTATATTTGCTGAAGCAACTTTGGAGTTGCCCCTATAAAACCGGACACGGTTATCGAGTTGAATAAGACCTAATAAACTCTCTTGGAGACAGCATATTCAATCCCTTATGGGGATGAACTTCGTTATAATCATCAAACCAACGTGGCAGTTGCGTCATAACCGTTTGCGCATCTGGCCGCTGATTGATGTAAACATAATCTCTTTTAAACGTTTTAATGAAGGCCTCGGCCATTCCGTTGCTTTCTGGGCTCGACACCGGGGTGGTACAACAGACCAGACCCAGCTGGGCAGCAAAATCCCGCGTCTGTTTAGCGGTATAACAAGAACCGTTGTCGGATAACCACTCGACTCTGTGCGGAGCACGATCCACGCTGCCAAAGCGATGCTCAACGCTCTGGATCATCAGATCGCAAATCATCGCGCTGCTGATGCCGCCTGTGGTGGCCACAAAGCTGATCAGTTCACGATCACAGCAATCCAGGCTGAAGGCCACACGGACAACATCAGCGTTGGAACAGGCAATTTCAAATATATCTGAACACCAGCGCATGTTGCTGCGCAGGGTAATGACGGCGCCATTGTGAGCTCGCATGGGTGGAGTTGCCCCTATATTTAAAATTTAGGTCTATTTGTCGCCTTTAATACCTTCTTGCTGATCAAAATGGTTTCCTGCTCTGGGCAGACTGGAGGGCTCAAGGGGTTTGGTCTGGTCCTATTTTTAATCTACAATTTCAAGGACTATTATTTTATTTTCCTTTGCTAAGGACTGATTTTATGTCTTAAATTTTAGGGAAGCTTAGAACATTGGAAATGAAATTTTTTGATGGATAATAAATATTATCATTACTGATAAAATGGAATGGGGTGAATCATGCATTATTAAAGTTTTAATCATGTATCTTATATAACTCATTCGAGGTTATTATTTACCGAGATAATTTTCCGACACAGACCCGAGCCCCAGCCGAACGGCTCCATCTCTGATGATAGAGCGAGGGGGGAGGGTAACAGATGGTCGGTGTCTGGTATCGATTGGCTGTATTTATGTCAGTGATCTCCTGTATTTCGTATTGATTTAATTTAACCCATGACAATCTGACCGTCATTGACACCAGAAGGGTCTGACTACTGTAAAGTCAAGTTTTGTTCAGGACAGCTCATAACATAGATGCAATAGAACGATACGTTAAAGAAAGTCTGCCTGAAAAAGTTTCTCACGAACATTCATTTAAAATCGATCTCAAATTATTTTCATATACCTATACAAGAAAAATTGAGAAGCTTAAAAAGTAAAGGCTGAATCGCGTGGTATGTGGTCTTTAAAAGCTCAATATGTTAGTCCACGAGAATGGCGAAGAAGAAAATGAAAAAAATCATGCAGCCGTCTTTAGCTCGCCCTTTAAGGTGAAATCAATTTTATACACTTTGTCGCCATTGTGTCGTCATCTGAAACTAGATAATAAAAAAAGATTTTCCACTGGCAAAGTTTACATCAATGGCCTTGAAGGTTTCTGGAGTTATGCCAAAGAACGATTGATTAAACAACATGGTGTTTCGAAGGAAAGATTCCCATTTTATTTAAAAGAAATGGAATTTCGTTATAATATGCGTATTCCGATTGATGCCGGACGGTCATTCCGATTGATCCCGGACACCGATTCCGGTTCATCCCGGACACCTCAAAACAAAAATATTTTGAGCCGACAGCGACGCTGGTTAACCTTCAACTAAGCGGTATGGTAATGCTCTGGTCAAAGTTGATTACCTGACCAGAGGAGGTGGCCATGCCAACGGAGAGACTGACCATGCGCAAAATCCGGGAAGTGCTGCGGCTCAGATTTGATTTTAAGCTCAGCTACAACAAGATCGCCCAAAGCTGCCAGATGGGCCGGAGCACGGTGGGCGACTACATCCAGCGCTTTGACAAATCCCAGCTAAGCTGGCCGCTGCCAGATGGCATCGATGATGCTCAGTTGGAGCGGCTGCTTTTTCTCAAACCCCAAACCGATAGTTCCTGCACACGGCCCAGGCGGCCGCCCGCCGACTGGGCTTATATCCACAAGGAGCTTCGCCGCAAGGCCGTCACCCTGATACTCTTGTGGCAGGAATACAAAGAACTGCACCCTGACGGTTTACAGTACAGCCAGTTTTGCCAGCGCTACCGAAACTGGGCCCAGCGCATTGAGCCAGTGATGCGGATCGAACATCGGGCCGGACAGAGCATGTTCGTCGATTACGCCGGCATGACCGTTCCGGTGTTCGATCCTGACACCGGCAGCGTTAGGCAAGCCCAGATCTTTGTGGCCGCCCTGGGCGCTTCCAGCTACAGCTATGCCGAAGCTAGCTGGACACAAAGCCTGCCCGACTGGATCGGCTCTCAAGTGCGCAGCTTCGAGTTCTTCGGCGGTGTCACCGAGTCGGTGGTGCCTGATAACCTGAAGACCGGGGTTACCAAAGCCAACTACTATGAGCCCGATATCAATCCGACCTACCTGGATTTTGCCAGGCATTACGGCACCGTAATCATCCCCAGCCGGGTCAATGCGCCCCGCGACAAGGCCAAGGTGGAATCGGCCGTGCAGGTGGTGGAGCGCTGGATTTTGGCCAGGCTTCGCAATCGCAAGTTCTTTGACCTGCATCAGCTAAACTCCGCCATTGCCCAGCTGTTGGTGGAACTAAACAACAAGGCCTTTCAGAAGCTGCCCGGCAGCCGCCGATCGATGTATGAGAGCCTGGACCGGCCGGCATTAAAACCGCTGCCCGCCCGGCGCTACGAGTTTGCCGAATGGAAAAAGGCCACTGTCAACATCGATTACCACATTGAAGTCGAGCGCCACTATTACAGCGTTCCCCACCAGCTGATCAAAAAGAAGCTCGATGTGCGAATCACCGAAAACAGCATCGAGTGCTTTTACCGCAACAAGCAGGTGGCCACCCACCGCCGAAGCCGCCGAAAAGGCGGATACACCACCCTTAAAGAGCACATGCCCAAATCACATCAAAGGTGGGCAGAGTGGAATCCGGATCGCTTCATCCGCTGGGCAGCTAAGATCGGCCCCGACACCGCCAAGCTGATCGAAACCGTGATCGGTTCCCGGCCTGTTCCACAGCAAGGCTACCGCAGCTGCCTGGGCATCTTGCGGCTTGCCGAACGCTTTGGGGATCAGCGCCTGGAAGCAGCCAGCAAACGGGCGCTGGCCATCGGGGCCAAAAGCTACAAGAGTATCGAATCGATCCTTAAACACAATTTGGACGCTCAACGGATGCTGCCGCACAAAGAGTCTGCCATCGCCATCGAGCACGGCAATATCCGCGGGGCCCAATACTATCAATGAAAGGAGAAAAGACTATGCTGATCCACCCATTGCTCGATAAACTGCAGGCGCTTCGTTTTATCGGAATGCTCACCGCATTGCAGGAACAGCTGAACACCGGCGACATCGATCAGCTATCCTTTGAAGAGCGTCTGGGCCTTCTGGTCGATCGCGAAATGATCGAGCGCGAAAACCGCCGACTGAAAAACCGTCTGAGCAAAGCCAAGCTGCGCATCAACGCCTGCGTGGAGGATGTCGACTTCCGGCACAAACGCGGCCTGGATAAATCCATGTTCATGCAGCTGACCAGCTGCCAGTGGCTCAAACAAGCCCATAATGTGATCATCGTCGGACCCACTGGGGTCGGCAAAACCTACCTGGCCTGTGCCCTGGCTCAAAAAGCCTGCCGGCAGGGCTTTACCGTCCGCTATTGGCGGCTTCCGCGGCTGCTGCAGGAGCTTGCTATTGCCAAGGGCGACGGCCGCTACGAAAAGCTGCTCAAAGACCTTGCCCGTACCGATCTTCTGCTCATCGATGACTGGGGGCTCTCAAAGCTTATCAAAGAACAACGCCACGATCTGCTGGAAATCTTCGAGGACCGCCACCGCCTGCGCTCCACCCTGATCGCCGGCCAACTGCCCGTAGAACACTGGCATGAGATCATCGGCGAGCCCACTCTGGCCGATGCCATCCTCGATCGGCTGGTCCACAATGCCTATAAATTTGCCCTGAAAGGAGAGTCGATGCGAAAAACCAATTCTAAATTGACTAAGCTCGGTTAATTTGAAATAGAAAAAGAAAAACCCGCGTCGCTTTGCTCCGACAAGTGTCCGCCATCAGCCGGAATCACTGTCCGGCTTGCACTGGAATCGGTGTCCGGGATCATCGGAATAGCCACATGAATACAATAATAATGTTAGCGCTAACCTCTTACTTGGTTATTTGCGCTGTAATGGCAGTTGGTTTATGCATAGAACTTTTCTTTAAATTGTTGGCGAAAATCCTCGATTAAAGTTGCAGAACGGACCCTTGAATTATCGGATACGAACAAATAATTGCAGCAAAAAATAGGAGGCTAAAGCAAATGGGAAATTTACTTCGCACTAACGAAAATTGGCACCGAAGCCTGATCTCCAAAATGGGCAACGGCTTTGCGTTAACCGAAATCATATTCGATAGAGACAAAAAACCAGCTGATTGTCTTTTTTTAGATGTGAACCCGGCTTTTGAGAAGATGACGGCGGTGAATGCCATCGATTTAGTGGCGAAAAAAGTCGGGATTGTTTTTCCAGGAACCGAATCGTTTTGGGTTGATCAATGTGGACAGGTTGCACTGACCGGTATATCTTTGCAGTTTAAAAACTATGCTAAGCTACTCGGCCGCCATTTTGAAGTCATTGCTTGCAGTTTAGGAAAAGGGCTGGTTGCCACCTTTTTTTCGGATATTACAGAAAGAATGAGGATAGAGGAGGCGTACCAC
>JARRJQ010000279.1:0-4879 GCA_037388985.1 Desulfobacterales bacterium
CAAAGCACCTCAGGCCGGTCGTCAGGAAGTCATCCTGCTCGGCAGCGCCGGCCAGCGTGTTATCACCGCCGGCGAGCTCCTGTGTATTGCCGGACTGACAGCCGGATTGAAGACTACCCTGAAAAATGAATACAACCTCACCGTACTCAGAGGCCCTTCGATCAGCGAGCTGATTTTATCGCCCGAGGACATCGACTTTACCGGAATTGACAACCCGTCGGTAATGGTCGCTCTGGATCAGGAGGGGGTGGATCGGCGCCGGAACCTTTTTGAGCGCCTGACAAAAGATGCGCTCATCATCCAGACCGGCGGCGTAAGCCTGCCGGCCACCAAGGCCCGCATCCATAATGTCGATTTCACAAACCAGGGAATCAAACGCGTGGACAGGGCCCTGGCCTCACTGGCGGTGCTGGCCAAATTAAACCGAATCATCAGCACTGAAATGCTGAAGAGCGCCTTGAAATTGAGGTTTAGGGGGAATCTCTATTCTGCGGCATTAGCGGTCATCGGTCGGCTCGGATTAAATTGAATGATGAAGAAACTGCTTTTGATAAATCCGGTAGGTCGCAGAAGTGGTTTGCTGCTTAGCAGATTTTCCACGTTTCAACCGCTGGGTCTGGCTTATGTTGCCGCCGCCACGCCTTCACATTGGGATGTCGAAATCGCTGACGAAAACTTTGATGAGATTCAACTCAAAGAAGCTGATCTGGTAGGAATTACTGCCTTTAGCAGCAATATTACCAGAGCCTATGAAATCGCCCGGATCTATCGCAAACGGAACATAAAAGTGGTTATTGGCGGAATCCACGCATCTATGCTTCCGGATGAAGCCCAGCAATTTGCAGACACGGTCGTCGTCGGGGAGGTAGAGGGTATCTGGCAGAAAGTGTTGGCTGATTTTGAAGGCAACCGCCTAAAGCGCTTGTATATCGGCCCCAAGATCGACTATGAGCACGTCGGAATTTCGCCCCGTCGGGATTTGCTTCATCCCAATTATTTTTGGCATTCGGTTCAAACGTCGCGTGGCTGTCCGTTTAATTGTTATTTTTGCTCCGTATCTCGCTACCTGGGCAAAGAATTCCGTCAACGCAACGCCCAGGATGTTCTTGGCGAATTGGCGGATCTAGACGGGAAATTTCTCGCTTTCGTGGACGATAACTTGATTGGTTACAATCCCAAGAGCCAGAGGCGTGCCCTGGAATTGTTTAAGGGCATGATCGAACAAGGGCTAGATCGGAAATGGTGGATGCAAACCTCGATCAATGCTGTCAATGATGAACACGTGATTGAACTGGCTGCTCAGGCTGGCTGCATTTTTGCATTTATCGGCTTTGAAACCGTCAGCAAGGAAACCCTGAGGGAAATGAAAAAAGGGATCAATATCAAGATTGGGGTGCAAAATTACAAAAAGGTAGTGGATGTTTTTCATAAGTATGGCATTGCCGTTTATGGGTCATTTATCATTGGCAATGACCACGAGTCAGCGGCTTATTTTAAGAAATTAGCCGACTTTCTGGTTCGATCCGGTATTGACATTATCCAAATCACCCTTCTTACTCCCCTTCCGGGAACCGAGTTGATGCAACAAATGCAAAAAGCAGGCAGGATTATTTATAGTAATTATCCGCAAGATTGGGATAAATATCGTTTCTCTTACATGGTTCATCGGCCGCAGGATGTGCGGCCTCAAACAATATACATCGGCAACAATTATATCAAAAAAAGCATTTATTCTTTCCCCAATTACCCGTACCGCCTAATGCGGTCGCTATTCAGCCTTAGAAGCGTGACCAATTTTTATGCTACCTATAAATTCAATAAAACGCTTAAAAAAGGCTGGAAAAATTCCCACTATTACAGAGACTATCCAACAGACCTGGATTCTATCCAAGAATAAATCCCGCTTTATTTGATCACCTTTACAACATCCAATTCTCCATCCGCCCAAATAAATCGCTGGGATCTGTCGGACTGACGGCAATCAAAGGCACTTAAAACCGTCTTCTTGAGCCGTACGCCAAAATACGCATCGGACGCTTTAAAGTCATTTGTGGGCCTGATCAATCGGATTGAACTTTCTTTTTAATCCCGGCCGATTGTAAATCTTACGGTGCTCTGAATCTATATAACCCCTGCGGAAGGATGCATTGAATTTATAGGCGATAATCGTGGTGATAAGGTTTTTGGTGGTTAAAAGCGTGTTAATGGTCCGTTTCAAAGTCTGCCAGAACCCATAATAGATTTCCCTTAAATAAGTAAAGCCTTCATAAACATCCTCGATCGACATTCGTGTTGGTTTATAGACCATTTTTGTCAGCCGATAATCTTCCCAGGCTTTTGGGAAATCCCGGTTGATAATACGCCCTTCCTTTGAAAGTTTGTGCCATAACTGTGTGCCCGGCAGCGGCGTCGGCTTGGTAATTTGTAAAATATCTATGTGAGAAGACTGAATAAAGTCCAGAGTTGTCTGAAAAATTGAAATATCCTCATCATCACCCCCAACCACAAATGCGCCGATCACAGCAATGCCTGCTTTGCGGACCCTTGAAATCAACTCATAATATTTATTATTTTCGAGTTGTGTCAAATTAAGACCTTTTTGATATGACCTTAAGGTCTCAGGCTTCACCGACTCCAGCCCGATAAATAATATTTTTACGCCTGCCTTTGCCGCCAATCGGATGAGTTCGCGGTCTTCTCCAAATTGGATGGAAGCCTGAACGAAAAAAATCTTTTTTATTCCTTTTTCAATGATTCGCGAAAAAAAGACCCGGGCCCATTCTTTATCTTCTTTGCTATATCCAATAATGTTATCATCGGTAATCATCACTTTTTTCTGGGGTATTTGTTCTAGTTCATTGATGACCGGCTCGTGGGGGCGCCGCCTGAAGCGCCTTCCATTAAACGCAGTTACCGAACAAAATGCACAGTTCAGCGGGCACCCGCGTGAGGTCTGAATACCGCCCCAGCTATAATATTCGTTTTTAAGTATATCACGCCGGGGCAATGGCAAATGTGTCAGATCAATCCATGAGCCCCGGTACTGTCTTTCCATCGTACCCGCCTCAAAATCTTCAAGAAGCCTTGGCCAGGCGCCCTCGGCTTCCCCAATGACTACGGCATCGCAGTAATTTAAAGCTTCTTCGGGCATCATTGATACATGGATACCGCCCATGATCGTCAGGATACCCTTTTTGCGGTAGATTTGAGCGATCTCATAACCGCGATTCACCGTGGATGTAAAAGCGGTTATCCCAACAATATCCGCTTCTTGAAATTCGAACGGCCGAATATTTTCGTCGATGACCGCAATTTGGTAATGACCGGGTGTCAGGGCGGCCACATAAGGCAGATTCAGTAAAGGATAGGAGGTGGTTCCATAGTCGCCCAGCCCCTTGTATCTGCTTTTTGGATTTATGAGTAACAACCGAGGCATAATAGTTTATGGATGATAGCCGGATTTAGAGGTTCTTAAAAAGATACTTATCATATTTCGACATGTAATCTGAAGAAAAGAAAATCATCTTATTTGTAAATGATCAAAGCACCTTGCTGCTTCACAACAAGTCATAAGGCATGCAAGAGGGAAAGCAGGTGCGCTGAAACCGGTTATGCTTTGCGCAGGACCTCCACGACATCAAACTCCCGGTCTTCAAATATGAATCGTTTCGCCGTATCGGGTTGACAGCGGTCAAATGCGATTAAAACCGTCCTTTCAAGCCGCTGCAAAAAGCGGCTGGCCGCCCTGCTTGAAAATATGCACTTTAGCCAGGTGAAGGCTCCGCGCAAGCGGGTGATGCGCTGCCGGTCATCAAATGCTGGCAATCCGGCTTCTTGAGCTGCACGCCAGTAATACGCATAGGTGGTTATAATCAGCAGCATCGCCGCTCCCCGTGCACGTGAAATTCGCGGCGCCGGAATCGATTCAAAAAATTTGGGAAATTCACGAAAGCGGCGGATGGCCCGCAGGACCAGCTGGGAACGCACCTCGCGGATGCTCTGTTCACGGCTGGAGCCAACCAGGCCCGAGAGCTGGGGATGATAGCAAATCCCGCGTTCAATATCTTTTTCCAGGTCACGGGTAATATTGGCCAGTTGAATCACCTCCCCGACTACGGCACATGAGCGCAGCCGGTCGTCCCCCACCTCCGGTGCAAGCCCCTGATCCAGACGCTGAACTTCATCTGCAAAAAGAATGGGAGTGCCAAGCACATGCCAGCAGTAGCGGGACAATTGCCCCGGAGTCTGCAAAACCCCGTGCTGTTTCGCAAAAACACGGCTGGACCAGATCATGCCCTCTCCCATGCGCCTGACCAGCCGGCAAATGGCTTCCTGCTGATTCCCGCTTAGGTGATCAAAATTACGATCAATAAGATCTGCGCGATTCACCAGCAGCAGATGGGTGCTTTCACGCAAATCGGTGGTCAGCGAAGCCTCAAGGACCGGTGCCGGCTTTAGACGTTGAGGATTATTGAATCGATCGATGAAATATTTCAACGCCCGTTGCTTTTCAGCAACAGTGGGCAAAAGATCCTCATAGGTGTCCAGCATGCGGCAGTAAAGATAGGCAACTGCAAGGGTTCGCCTCATGCGCGGCGGAAGAAATACAATGACCAGCGAAAATGTGCGTGCCGCATGGGGCAAAATATGCCATAGAAATTTTTCGGGATCTTTGATTTCCCGCAGTTTAGACAATGGCGGCTGTTTGCGGTTGGCAAGTAAATTAACAAAAATGGGACCCAGCAATGCAACCTCTTTTGTTGGTCAGATCCACCAGAGAAAAATTTTGCGTGCTCAAACGGCGCAAGCGCTGGCACTGTGGGGGCACCTGCGCTGCACGTTCTAATTCTTGTGATTTTATCGTCATGTGAAGGTCGTG
>JARRJQ010000280.1:0-4865 GCA_037388985.1 Desulfobacterales bacterium
AAACACCAGGAACTTCTGGAACATCCGGAAACGCTCAAAGTCATTACCCGCCTGGTTGAACAGGACAAGATGCCTAAAACAGTCAAAGTGCCCGATAAATCTCTGGGCAGCCCCAGAGCATCGATGAAGACTGCCAGACAATTTATCGAAGATGTGGCAGCCGGCAAAATTAAGCGTACCGATTCTAAGGCCCTAAATAAAAAGATATGGCGGCGGATCATTCAGGAATCAAATCTGTGTTAGTTCAGGTGCAGAAAAATTCGTGAAAGGCAACTCAAGTGCAAACATTTGAAAAAAATTCAGAACCCGCAGAACACACGACAAATTATGTCAATAAATATGTAGCATTGCTGATCGCTGCAATGAGCTCATTTATTACCCCCTTTACAGCATCTTCAGTTAATATTGCACTGCCCTCAATCGACAGGGAGCTTTTGCTGAATGCCTTGGAATTGAGCTGGGTAGCAACCGCATACCTGTTGGCAGCCGCTATTTTTCTCGTGCCTTTTGGCCGCATTTCCGACATCTTGGGCAGAAAGAAAATCTTTTTATTCGGTATGATGATTGACGCAGGGGCATCTCTTATGTGTGCGATTTCAAATTCGGGTGCCTGGCTAATTACCTTTCGTGCCATGCAGGGACTTGGGGGCGCGATGATTTTCGGCACCGGCATTGCCATTTTAACTTCGGTATTCCCCGCTAAAGAGCGAGGTCGGGCTCTGGGTATAAACGTTGCGGCCGTATACTCCGGTCTGTCTATGGGACCGCTTATCGGCGGCTCTTTAACCGAGCATCTGGGCTGGCGCAGTATTTTCCTGCTAAATGCGTTTCTGGGTTTAGTCGTTGTGATTGCGGTATTATGGAAGCTGAGGGCAGAATGGGCAGGCGCCAGGGGGGAAAAATTTGATTATAAAGGTGCGCTCATTTACAGTTTAGCTTTGGTAGCCATAATGTCCGGGTTCACAATGCTACCTGACTTCAAAGGGGGCATTCTAATTATATTGGGTATCGGTGGTGTTGTGGCTTTCGCTAAATGGGAGCTGAAGTTAGAGCAACCGATTATTAATATCGGCCTGTTTAAAAATAATATTGTTTTTAGATATTCTAATCTGGCAGCCTTGATCAATTACAGCGCCACTTTTGCCGTAGCTTTCCTCTTAAGCCTTTACTTGCAATTTATCAAAGGCTTCACACCCGAGCATGCCGGTATGATTCTGATGATTCAGCCCTTCTTGCAGATTATTTTTTCCCCGATTGCCGGCAGCCTTTCCGACAGATTGGAACCGCGGGTTCTGGCTTCCGCAGGAATGGCCATGACGATGACAGGACTCATAATGCTGGCCTTTTTAGGCAGCCATACCCGGCTGATATTTATTATGGTGACCCTGGCAATCCTCGGAATCGGATTTGCCTTTTTTTCTTCCCCGAATATAAATGCGGTGATGTCCTCTGTGGAGAAACGATTCTATGGGGTCGCATCCGGCATGCTGGCCACCATGCGGCTGACCGGACAGATGTTCAGCATGGGGATGACTTTACTGCTCTTTGCCCTTTATATCGGCCCGGTGCAAATAACACCTGAAAAATACCCGTTGTTCATAACCTGCGTGAAAATGGCATTTACCATCTCGGCGATTCTTTGCTTTGCAGGTATTTTTGCCTCCATCGCCAGGGGCAAAACACACGGGGATGCGCAAAATCACTAAAAACACGGACAGGCCTCCATGTCGGTACGTTTTCCACCTGAAACAGCCAGTAAAACAAATGCGGTCTATCTTTGACAAGTTTTTAAAGCTGCAATATTTTAAGATATTACCAATCAGGAGGTAGCAAATGACATTTGCTGAGGTTGTCCGGTTCCACGGCCATAAATGCCCCGGGCTTGCCATCGGGTACAGAATGGCCAACGCCGCAATGGATAAGCTGGAATCCATGCGGGCCGAAGACGTAGAACTGGTGGCCATTGTTGAAAACGATGGCTGCGGTGTGGACGCCTTGCAGTGTATCACCGGCTGTACTTTCGGCAAAGGCAACCTGCTGTTTCATGATTACGGCAAGCAAGTCTATACCGTCTACCGCCGATCAACCCGCAAGGGTGTTCGAGTGCTTTTTCACGGCAACGGTATTCCACAGGATCTGCGCAAAGATCGAAGCGCATTGACCGACTGGATACTGCATTCTTCCGCCGACAAGATACTTTCGGTGGCCATCACGTCTATTGCCGAGCCGGAACCGGCCAGGATACGAAACTCCATTGTCTGTGCATTCTGCGGTGAAACCGTCATGGAATCGCGAATCCGGCAACTCCATGGGCAGCCGGCCTGCATCCCCTGTTATGAAAAGCAACGCAAGACCGCAAAATAAGCCCAACAGGAATTAATGAATGTCAAGCAAACGGATTGAGGCTGCAACATCCAGAACCGCCGAGTGGACCTGTCTGTGCCGGGCGATCAGTTCCCTGGAAAAAAGCGGTTTCTACAAAAGTGACGACCGCCTTGCGATATCCCTTTTGCCTTACTTTCTGATGGTGCTGATTCGCATCCCGTTGGCCGGAAGGCTTATGCTCAAGATTTTTGCAGCAAAGGGAAGCTATGAATACATTATCGCCCGCACAAAATATATCGACGCTGCTTTCAGACAGGCCTTGTCCGAGCAGTTCAGCCAGGTCCTGATTTTCGGTGCCGGGTTTGATACAAGGGCATTGCGTTTTCAGCAGCAATCGCGGCAAACCCGTGTATTCGAGCTCGATGCGCCCTTAACCCAGCAGGCAAAGATCCGCCAGTATCGGAAACGGCACCTCTGCGTTCCTTCCAACCTGGTGTTTATCGCAATTGATTTTGACAAGGAATTGTTGCCCGACCGGCTGGATACGGCCGGGTTCCATCGGGACCGCAGAAGTCTTTTTATTCTTGAAGGTTTGTTGATGTATCTAGAACCCGAGTCGGTGCATCAAACATTTCAAACTATTGAGCAGTACGCTGGAGCCGGGAGCCGGGCCGTCTTTGACTATGTCCAGGCATCTGTGCTTCGGCACGAGACTCCGCTCTACGGTCAATCAAAGATGGTGCAATCGGTGAGCAAAGCGGGTGAGCAATGGCGCTTTGGTATCGAACCGTCTGAAATAAAGCAATTTGTAACCGCTTACCGTTTTGAGCTCAACGATCACAGATGCGCCCAAGAGCTGGAAGAAATTTATTTCCAGGATGCGGGCGGGCGGCGGATTGGGCGCATCAACGGCACCCACTGCATCGCAAGCGCATCCAAACGATAGCCCTGAAAACTCGCCGCTTTGGTTTTGAAAGCATTTCTATGACTTTTTATTCCGCCGACCGAATCACTCCGATGGCGGGTTGAATTTGTACCCGACGCCATATACCGTACTGATAATTTCGCGGCCGGGAAGCCTTTGGGCAATTTTTTTGCGCAAGTTTTTGACATGCGTGTCGATGGTGCGGTCATATCCTTCAAAATCATAGCCCTGAACCCGGTTGATGAGTTCACTTCTGGAAAACACGCGATTGGGATGGGCCATCATTACTTTTAGCAGTCCAAACTCATTAGGGGTCAGGTTCAGGATGTGTTTCTCGATCGTCACCTGATGGGTTTCAGCATCCAGCGAAACAGGCCCGACAGCCAGGTTATCGGCCTTTGATTCTGCATGCACCCTCCTGAAGACCGCCTTCACCCTTGCAACGACCTCCCGGGGGCTGAAAGGTTTGCAAATATAGTCATCCGCACCCAGCTCCAGGCCCAGCAGGCGGTCGATTTCCTCCAGCCGGGCGGTGATCATAATGATGGGAACATTGGAAAACTTCCGAATCTCCCGGCAGACTTCCATCCCGTCCATGCCCGGCAGCATGATATCGAGCAAAATCAAATCGGGCATGTCCTTTTTAATCCCGGCAACAACGCGATCCCCTCTGTCCTCGGAAGATGTTTGAAAGCCGGCGGCTTCCATATAGTCGCAAAGCAAATTGGCGATTTTCTCTTCGTCTTCGACAACCAATATGTGTTTAGTAGTCATGGCGCGTATCTTTTAAGTGTTCCGCTTTGAGTTTTAAGTCAGCGGCAACTCAATCTCAATTCGCAATCCGCCGCCGGCTGCATTGGCCGCCCGGATTTCACCGCCGAGCGCGGTTACAATGCTTTTGCAGATACTCAGGCCCAATCCGCTGCCTCCCTGCTTGCGGCTTCTTGACCTGTCCACGCGATACAATCGATCAAACAGTTTGGCCAGTGATGCTTCGGGTACGCCGGGTCCGGAATCCTCTAAAAACAGCCGCAACCGATTCACGGTGCGCTCATGATCGATCTTTAATGTGCCCGGCAAATCAATGTATCGCAAGGTGTTTTCAAGCAGGTTGGAAAAAATTTGCTGCAGGCGATCCGCATCGCCCATTACTTTGACCGGGGACTCATTTTCCAGGCTGTTTTCAACCGCGATCTGCTTTTGATCGAAACGTCGCTTGAAAATTCGAAGGGTTTCATTTAAAACCTGCGCGCAATCGACCGGCTCATTTTTAACGGAGAGCATCCCGGCATCTGCCAGTGACAGTTCATGCAGATCGTTTACGATTTTGTTCAGATGCCGCACTTCGGCATGCAGTGAATCGAGCGTGTCGGGGTTGACTTTCCGAACGCCGTCCTTTAAAGCCTCGACCTCACCCCTCAGAATGGCAAGCGGGGTCCTCAACTCATGGGCGATATCGGAGATCCATTGCTGTCGCATGTGCTCATCGTTTTCCAGGGTTCGCGCCATGGCATTAAAATCGGCGGCCAATTGTCCCAGTTCGTCTCTGGACTCAACGTCGATGCGGGTGTCAAACCGACGGGTCGCCAGTGACCGCGTTCCGGCCGCAAGCTTG
>JARRJQ010000281.1:0-4850 GCA_037388985.1 Desulfobacterales bacterium
TTTTTCTTTTGCCCGCCAACAAATGGTTTCGAAATGTTTATCTTCCACTGACAGCTCATTTAATTCTACCGCAATCCGTGCCAGGGCCTGTCTATCGACCATGTAATGGGTCCAGTATCCCCGTTTTTCACCTTTAACCAATCCAGCCTTCCGCAAAATCTGGAGATGCTGAGAAACCGCCGGCTTTGAGACACCAAGATGACCGGCCAGAGCACCTACGCACAGATCGCTGTTTAAAAGCATTTTCAAGATTTTCAGGCGCTTTTCGTCGGCCAATGCTTTTAATGATTGAATGAAGGCCATGATTAAAATCTATATAAGAATTAGCTTAAATGAATAATATTTAACTTAATTAAATTTGTCAATTATAAATTAATTATATTTCCTGAAATTCTCTTTACACCAATAAAATGCAACAAGAAATCTATTGCCGAATATCATCGGTCCTGTTAAAAATACCGATAGCCAGGTACCATTGAAACAATCATCAGTTGCTCATATCAACAAAGAGATAATGGAGGTAACATCAGATGGATAAGATCAATTTGGGATCAACCATCCCTGCGTACCCGATGCCTGTTTCCCTTGTGGGAGCCTATGTGGACGGCAAGCCGAATTTTTTGGCGGTGGCATGGTTTACCATGGCCAGTTATAAACCACCGAGGATTGCCATTACCCTCGGCAAAGGCCATTACACCAATCCCGGGATTAAAGAAAATAAAGCCTTCAGCGTTTGTCTGCCTTCCGAGGATATGGTGGAAATAACAGATTATTGCGGAATTGCATCGGGTAAAAAAAGCGATAAATCAAAGATTTTTGATCTTTTTTATGGGGAGCTGAAAACAGCTCCGCTGATTAGAGACTGTCCTTTGTGCATGGAATGTCAGCTGGCGGAAATTGTGGATAGTGGTTCAAATGAAATCTTCATTGGTGAAATCGTGGGAACCTACACAGAGGAGCGATTTCTGACCGATGGCAAATTGGATTTTAGAAAAATGAAACCCCTGATACTCTCACAACCGGACACTTCTTATTGGCGCCTTGGGGAACAGGTTGCCAAAGCCTGGTATATCGGCAAAAAATACAGGGCCAGACGAAAATAGAACCGTTGGCAAAGCGTGAGGATAAATCCGAGTCCATGGATTTTCCCCCTTTTGCCGTTTAAAATTTTCATTTCTGGGGCCTATTGTTTAACACCATATTTAAAAATTGCGACATTTGACATAGAATCATAATTAAGATATTTATTTTTTTAAGCAATCAGATTTCCTTCACTACAATCCAAACTGCTCAAATGCAAGCGAGAAGGCATCACAATGAAATGCCCAAAGTGCCAGTTTGAGAATCGTGAAGGGGCTAAGTTTTGCAAGAAGTGCGGAGCCAAACTCAATCTCATTTGCCCCAGATGCAGCACCTTACTTACACCAGACAGCCTATTTTGTGATGAATGCGGATATAATCTTAGCCAGCCCAAAGAAGCCCCTCTCAAAGATATGTCAGGACCTCCGGATGCTATGCCGACAGCAGCCAGGAGCGACACTCAGGCGACCGCACCCGAGGCGGAGGCTCACCGCATAGACGCCGAACGGCGTCAACTGACGGTGATGTTTTGCGATCTGGTCGGCTCGACGCATTTGTCGGCCCGGCTTGATCCCGAAGACTTTCGCGAGGTCGTGTGCTCATACCAAAAAACGGCCGCTGATGTGGTTAAGAACTTTGAAGGCCACATAGAGCAGTATCTCGGTGATGGGCTTCTGGTTTACTTTGGCTACCCCAAAGCCCACGAAGACGATGCGCACAGGGCCGTGCACGCCGCTCTGGGGATTGTGGAGGCCATGGGGGCACTGAACACCCGCCTGGAGTCCGAGCATGGCGTTGAGCTTGCCGTGCGCCTTGGCATCCACACCGGTCCGGTCGTGGTGGGATAAATCGGCGCCGGGGAACGGCATGAACAATTGGCTTTAGGGGAAACGCCCAATATTGCAGCTCACCTTGAAGGTCTTGCGGCGCCAAACACAGTGGTCATCAGTGCGATGACCAAACGCCTTGTGGTGGGTGCGTTTGTCCTAAAAGAGCTGGGCAGCCATTGCCTGAAGGGTGTGCCGGAGCCCATAACCGTCACACAAGTTCTCAATCCCTTTGTGACACAAAGCGACGAAGAGGAGGTGACAACCGGTGTCGTTACAACCCTGGTGGGAAGAGATGAGGAAATCGGGCTGTTGCTGCGGCGCTGGGAGCAGAGCAAGGAAGGGTTCGGCCAGGTGGTGCTCATTAATGGTGAGCCGGGGATCGGCAAATCGGCCTTGGCCGATGTATTGCGCGAACAGGCAGCCAGAGAAGGATATACGCGCGTCACTTACCACTGTTCCCCTTATCATATTAACAGTGCGCTTTACCCGGTGATAACACACCTGCAACGCTTGTGGCGCTGGGAGCGTGACGACAGCCCCGCAGAGAAGCTTGACAAAATGGAGCAGACGCTGCGGGCGACCAGTCTCCCGTTGAAGGAGGTCGTGCCGCTGTTTGCTGCGCTGTTTTCCCTGCCGCTGCCCGAAGGCCGCTATCCGCCCCTGGGGCTGACACCCCAGCAAGAGAAGCAGCAGACCCAGGATGCCATGACAGCCTGGTTGCTGGAGGAGGCCGAGCGGCAGCCGATGCTGGTGGTGTATGAAGATCTGCACTGGGCAGACCCCTCTACCATCGAGAGCATCGGCCTGATTGTCGAGCAGATTCCCACAGCTCCGATGCTGGCTGTGCTGATTTTCCGCCCGCAATTTGTCCCCCCGTGGCCCACCCGCTCCCATATGACTCCGATCACGCTCAACCGTCTTGAGCGTCCCCAGGTGGAGGCCATGATTACGCAGCTGGGCGGCGGCAAGGCGCTTCCGGCCGAGGTGGTCCAGCATATTGTCACCAAAACGGATGGTGTGCCGCTGTATGTGGAAGAGCTGACGAAGATGCTCTTGGAATCGGATCTCCTGCGGGAGGAGGCCGATCGCTATGCCCTGGCCGGTACATTGTCCGGCCTGGCGATCCCGGCCACATTGCAGGATTCGCTGATGGCCAGACTGGATCGTTTGCCCATGGTGCGCGAGGTGGCACAGCTGGGAGCAGTGCTGGGCCGGGAATTTGCCTACGAGATGCTGCGGGCGCTGGCCGCGGTGGATGAGTCAACGTTGAAGGAAAGACTGGGCCAGCTGGTCGGTGCGGAGCTTCTCTACCAGCGGGGTCGGCCGCCACGCGCCAGATACATGTTCAAGCATGCGCTTATCCAAGATGCAGCCTATGCCTCGTTGCTCAAGCGCACCCGGCAGCAGTACCACCTGCAGATTGCGCAGATGTTAGAAACGGAGTTTCCCGAGACGGTTGAGGCCGAGCCGGAGCTGGTGGCTCATCACTATACCGAGGCAGGCCTCAGCGAGAAGGCCGTTGGCTATTGGTACCAGGCAGGCAAGCGTGCTACCCAGCGCTCGGCGCACGCGGAAGCCATCAACCACATCACCAGGGGGCTGGAGGCGCTTATGACCTTTCCGGATACCGTTGAGCGCGCCAGACAGGAGCTGGAGCTGCAGATCACTCTGGGTCCGGTGTTGATGGCGGTCAAAGGCTTTGCGTCTCCGGTCACGGAACGGGCCTATGCCCGAGCCCGGGAACTCTGTCAACAGGTGGGAGAAACCCCGCAACTCTTTCCGGTGCTGTACGGGCTGTTCCGGTTTTATATGGTCCGGGCAGAGTTGCAGACGATGCGTGAACTGGCGGAGCAGCTCTTCGGCTTGGCTCAGCGCGTACAAGACCCTGCGCTCCTTCTGGAGGCCCACCGGGTGCTGGGGCCGGCCATGTTCTGGCTCGGAGAGCCTGCCCCGGCTCGCAAACATCTCGAGCAGGGGATGGCCCTCTATGATCCCCGGCAGCACTGCTCCCATGCCCTTGTGTATGGACAGGACCCGGGGGTAGCGTGCCTATCCTTTTCGGTTTGGCCCAAATGGGTGCTGGGCTATCCGGACCAGGCCCTGAGGAACATCCACGAGGCGCTAGCCCTGGCTCGGAAACTTACTCACCCTTTCAGTCTAGTATATGCTCTGACTATGGCTGCTGTAGTCCATCAGTTCCGCCGGGAGGTACAGGCGGTTCAGGAGCGCGCTGAGGCGCTAATGGCACTATCAACAGAGCAGGATTTTCCATACTGGTTGGCTTTCGGGACGATTTTGCGAGGCTGGGCGCTAACCGCGCAAGGCGAGGGAGCGGAGGGTATCGCTCAAATCCGTAAGGGCCTGGTCGCACACCGGGCCACGGGAGCAGGATTACACCGACCCTATTTTCTATCTCTGCTGGCCGAGGCCTATGGGGAAGTGGGGCAGCCGGAAGAAGGGCTGTCTGTGCTGGACGAAGCGATGCTGATAGTGGACAATACTGGGGAGCGCAACTGGGAGGCAGAGCTGAATAGAAGCAAGGGAGAGCATTTACTGATGCAGCAAAGCAAAGGGCAAAAGGTGGACGAAGCAGAGGAATGTTTTCAGAATGCTCTCATAATTGCCCGTCGTCAGCAGGCAAAGTCATTCGAGCTGCGGACGGCGATGAGCCTGAGCCGGCTGTGGCAACAGCAGGGAAAGCAGGAAGAGGCTCACCAACTACTAGCGGACATCTATGGCTGGTTCACCGAGGGATTCGACACCGCGGACCTTCAAGAAGCCAAGGCTTTGCTGGAGGAACTCTCATAAAAGATACACCTCTCTGAAAATTTGACCCTTAACTTAAGGGTGTAAGCATATGGAGAATCCTAGCCACAACCGAAAGGAGGACTCCATGCCCAGCAAAAAATCATGCCTGTCTGCTGCCGCACTCCTCATAGT
>JARRJQ010000281.1:4911-6740 GCA_037388985.1 Desulfobacterales bacterium
GGCAATGGCGCAAAACAACATGGGTGGGGTGTATCTTGGAAACTTCAACAAACCTAAAGCCGAGTTTGCACCGGAGCGCGTGGTCGTGAAGTTCGCAGGATACGTCACCGACGCTGAAGTAAATGAAATAGTTAAAAGGATGAAGTCCAAAACCAAGCGCAAAGCCCGCCGTAATAGATTTCGCCTGCTATCCGTGCCCCGAGGCAAGGTCTGGCAGACCGTTGAGGCCTTGCGAAAGAATCCGCGCGTGCAATACGCCCATCCGGACTGGAAGGCTTACGCCACCTTTACCCCCAACGATCCATATTTTCCTCTCCAGTGGCATCTGGACAACGATCAACCGGATTCCGGCGGCATCCGCATGGAAGCGGCCTGGGACCTCAACGCGGGGGGCAGCCCCGATGTGACGGTGGCCGTCATGGACAGCGGCATCGCCTATGAGAACTACGGCATTTTCTGCCTGGCTCCGGATTTTGCGGATACCCAATTTGTATCCGGCTCTGGACTATCATCCAGAGGAGAACACCGATCCTGAAGAAGACAGCGACGGTACCAATATTGTCACTTGCCGGCCCTGATCGATAATCGCACCAGATAAAAAGGAACGGCGGCTGATCAGGCGCCGCTCCTCAAATCCAATATCTATATATTTGACGTTTGTAAGTTTGGGAGTTAAAACCCTAAATTGATTTATAGGATCATTCAAAAGGCATCATCCCTTTGTCGCCGGCAAATCCAATATACAAAAAGATTAATACGGGGTCTAAAATGGCCATAGAACTGGTTACAAAGCTGGATGTTGTTAGAATCGCAGAAATGTATTCTAAATTATATTCTCATGTTTGGAAAAGACCAAATAATGTAAGAAAGGGGGAAAAGCTAATAAATTATGTCGAAATTAGATTAAGCTGGAAAAATATGCATTGGTTGATCTTAAGAACCAAGGCGCAAGGATAGTTGAGTTGAATGTGAGGTCTAACAATGATGAGGGCCGGTCTACATGGAACGCTCTTGGTTATAAAATAAAGAAAAGAATACCGGGGAAAAAGGCAGATAAGTTGATTATGATAAAAGAAATAAGATAAATTAATCTGACCTGCAAGCTTATCGAAACGTCCTCGAGCTACTGGTTAGCTTACAGTAGAAGGTGAAGTGCTCCGCCTGCGGGCCGCTACAGCACCACGCATCAGTCATTTAGGCGCAGCAGTTAAAACCTGAAGGTAAACCGCGAACTCTTTTTGTAAACAATTTGTCCGTAATTTCTGATCCAGCCATTTTCCTCCTCTGACAATGGACCTTTGTCACGTAATTCACTCAAATTTTCTTGGAGTTGTTGCACTATATCAACATGAGGATTGGAAAGGCAGAAACGATAGCAATCAACTGCGGTCATAACAGGGCCGCTCCAATCTCTTGGACGCTTAAGCAGGCCGCGCCATCGTGTGGCAGTATAGGCAATAATAGCTGGTTTTCGTTTGGCGAGATGGGGGAAAATGTCCTGCTCGGCGCCTGTATGAGCGGCATTATAGCGAACCATAAGCACATCTAACGGGGAATCCCCTGCAAGCTTCCCCGCCCTTTTTCGGTCGTGGGTGCTCAGCCCAATGGCCCGAACCTTACCTGATTCTCGAAGGGATACCAGCGCGTCGACCGTTGATGAAGTCCAGATGCTCGTACGGCCAAGCCAAAAAAGCTGAAAAACATCGAGATACTCTGTTCCGAGCGTCTTGAGCAATCGGTCAAAAGCACGTTTGTTCAGAAGCAATTGCGGGCTGGATGCAGTAAATCAAATTTATAAATAAACACAATTAAAAATAAATACAATATTT
>JARRJQ010000282.1:0-10041 GCA_037388985.1 Desulfobacterales bacterium
GCCATAAGACCGCCTATACCTCCACCCACACACAAGACATCCGCTTGGATACGCTCTATTTCCATTCCAAACCTCCCAAAAAAAGATAGGGGGAATCTGTTGTCCGCCTGAGCCTGATTCACCCCTTGAAGATATTTCTTAACCTGAAGTCCCCTTGACTTCTTGATTGTATGCCACCGACCCTGCACCCGTCCTCCTCTTCCAAAACCTGAAAAGGCTCAGCAGGACACAGAGGACAAAACCGAGCCCCTGCCACAGGAGGTGAGGCGTCAAAAGCAAAAGCCCGCCCGCGATAAAAAGACCCCTCTCCAGGTAGCTCAGCCTTTCAAACATAAAACCTGCGAGGCCCGCAGCCAGAAAGACAACGCCTATGGTGGTAGGGACAATGGCGCCTACAATACCCTGAAAAGAGCCCATCAGGAAAAGCCCGCTCGTATAGCAGAAGGTAAAGGGGACCAAATAAGCGCCTATTCCCAGACGCGCGGCGGTAAAACCCACCTTCATGGGCGTGCTTCCGGCCAGCCCGGCAGCCACATAGGCGGCCACACAGACAGGTGGCGTAACAAAGCTCATGGCCCCGAAAAAGTTGATGAAAAGGTGGGCTGCCAGCGGTTGAATACCGATCTCCACCATGGCCGGGGCGATGAGGATGACCAGCATGATGTACGTGGGCGCGATGGGCATCCCCATTCCCAATACAATGGCTCCCATGGCGGCCAGCACCAGGAGCAGGAAAGCGCTCCCGCCTGACACGTGTATGAGCGTCTTTGACAGAGATAGTCCCAGATTGGTCAGCCCAACGGATCCTATCACCAGGCCTGCGAGGGAACAGGCCGCTGCCACGATCAACACCTGACGCCCGGTATCCTCCAGGACCAGGGCTATCTTTTTACCAAAACCTTTACGGACCTCTTTCTTGAACACTCCCACGATGAGAAACACGAAACCCGAGTAGATGGCCGCGCCCGTTGGGTCCATACGCAGTATAAAGATAAAATAGAGGAGAACTACGATGGGAATGAGGAAGATCCACCCTTTCTTGAGAACCCGTTTGAGAGAGGGGATCGCCTCTCTGGGCAACCCCTCAATTCCCGCCTTGACGGCCTCCAGGTGGACCTGTGTCAGGAGGGCCACATAATAGAGGATAGCCGGGACGGCCGCTGCTATGGCGATCTGGTAATAAGGCATCCCTAAAAATTCCGCCATCATAAAGGCGGTAATCCCCATGACCGGCGGTAGGATCAGACCCCCTGTTGAAGCCGTGGCCTCTACAGCCCCTGCAAAGTGGGGCGGGTAACCCGTTTTCTTCATCAGGGGGATGGTCACCACGCCGGTTACAGCCACATTGGCTGAAGCACTACCGGAGAGGGAGCCGAACAGACCGCTTGCGATCACAGACGCCTTGGCCGCTCCACCCCGCTGCCTGCCCATGACGGCCATGGCCAAATCGGACAGGAATTCTCCTCCTCCCACCACAAAGAGGCAGACCCCGAAAAAGAGAAATCCCACCACCATGGTGCCTGCCACGCCCGTGGGGATGCCCAGAAGACTGTTGGGGTCCAGATAGAGGGCCACAAAAAGCCGCCGCCATGAGACGCCCATGGCATTCAATAGACCGGGCATCAGATATGCGAACCGCGCATAGAGCACCAGCAAACCCCCGATAATGACCAGGGGATAGCCGGCCACACGCCTGGCGGCCTCAAAGATCAGCATGACAGCGATGAACCCCATGATGGCCATACCCGGAGTGGCAAAACCCGCCTTTAAAATCAGGTCCGCATAAAAGAGAGCGATGTTTCCAAAGATGACGAACGGGATGATGGCCAGGATAATGTCATACCAGGGCAGACGATCCCTGGGTGACTTTTTGGTGGGAGGGATATTCAGAAAGGCGGAGGAGAGAAAAAGGGCCAAAAAGACCCCCAGATACTGCTGCTTGTAAAGCATATACCCCAGATAGGTAGGGATATCAATCATAAAAAGGATGCAAAAGACAGGGATAGCGCTCAAAAGGATCTTAGACACCCGGCCGCTGATGGGACCCAGGGTCCTGTATTTAGGTGGTTTTTTCTTTTCATCAACCATACTTTTGCACCCTCCCCCCGACCCCTATCATAGCCCTCAGGGAAAAGCGGAATCTACAGAGAGCATTTGGCAATTCATCATCTCCCGCCAGGGGGGTCGGGGGATCCAGAATGGTTTTATTTTCTACCCGTTTCCTGGATTCCCCTTCGACCCTGCTCAGGACAGTGAGCCTGTCGAACCACGGGTCTCGCCCGCCCTCATACTGAGTACGGGGCTGGCTCGCCAGGGATCACCGTTTTGTGAAATAGCGACACAGCCTTTACTATTTCTTCTTCAACGCCAGAAGCTCGTTGTTGTGTTTCTCCAACTCGGGTGTCCAAACCCCCACCTCTTTATAAAACTTGATGGCACCCGGGTGATAGGGAGCCGAGGCCTTTGTGCTTGCAAAGTGCTGATGGATCCAATCCTTCAGTCTGGGGTGCTTGGGAGCCAGTTCCTTATCGTGCTCCCAGAGAATCTTGGTGAATATGTAAGCCGACTCATCGGACAGATCCGGACGTGCAGCGACCGTGAAGTTCCGGCCCACCAGGGTGATCGGTTCTTTGACCGTGGGAGGGCCTGGCTTTATGTGCATGGGAAAGTACCCATCGAATACCTCGAGCACTTTCTTCCAGTTTTCGGGCGTGTCCACGATGCTCAGATGACGCGCACCTCCCCTGGCCGAAACGATTTCCCTGAAAACGGGTACCCCCACAGAACCGTAACAGGCGTCCGCCTTTCTCTCAATGACCATCTTAGCGGCGGAGACCACATCTGCGGATTTCATAACCTTCACGTCTTTCTCACTGAGTCCGCCTCCGTAAAGGGCCGCCCGTGCACCCAGATTCAGAGCCACCGAGCTGCCGAAGACCAGGACCACCCGCTTACCCCTTAGATCTTCATAGTTCTTAATGCCCGAATCTCCGGCCACCACCTGTCCTGCGGGTATGCGTGTGCCCAGCATGAGAAGCCGCACGTCAAATCCCTTCCCTTTGGTCAGCTTATCATAAATGTATTTTCCCCGGTAGGCCATGCTCAGGTCGTCATTGGCAATCATCACCAGGTCACATTCCGTTGTGGGAAACATGGAAAGACCGTGCAATGCCATCTGGGGAAGAATCTCCACATTGGGTCCACCGTGCTCGCTGATGACTTCGGACATGGCGGCCCCAAAAGTATACATAATCGCCCCAACGGGGGCCTGTCTTCTTAAACCAGCATCGATAAAGGAAACTCGTACGAAACGCATCCCACGGAGCAGCTAATTCGGCAGTTCTCGCAGTGCCAGCACTCCTCGGCATAGGCCTCTTCCGGGCCATCTTCGTTTATGGCCAGGACATAGCCCGAACACTCTTCCACGCAACTTCCGCAAAGGCTGCGAATTGTGTATCGGCACTGGCTGCGGCCCCACATATGGAGGAAGCACCAATAGCCGATGTAATGTGATAACGGAAGCGGGCGTTATTGTCAATATCGATTTTTTGAGTTGGAACTGAGCATTTGGGCCAATTCGGGCATAGCTCATTAGAGCGAAGACGGAAGTTCGTCAGAACGAAGCGGGGCCTCAAAAAACAACCTTGCTTAGAACGTTATATCCTTTAATCGTTAAAAAAATTCGCCTGCATCTCCACGGTCAACCGATCATCATCGAGCAAACGTTTTGCCAGGCCCAGCGTTTTGGGTAGTTCATAGGCAAAGAAATATCGCAACGTGAGCATTTTGCCCTGGTAGAAATCAAAATCTTTTTTGCTGGTACCGCCATGCAGTGCCGTTTGCACAGCAATGCCCTGAAGCAGCCACTGCCAGCCGATGGTGACATAACTAAAAAATTCAAGATAAAGCGTCGCATCGGCGAGAAAGGCTTCGGGCCCTTGCTGCTGGGCAATTGATATCAAATGATGGGTGACCTCCTGGAGTTCTGTGAGGGCCTGACTCAGTTTAGCAGCATATTTGTCAAGCTCCTTAAATTCCCCGGCGGCCGTTATCGTTTCCTGCATTTCACTGATATACAGCTTAAAGGCCCGGCCGTTTTCCATGATCACTTTTCTGCCCAGCAGATCCATGCCCTGGATGCCGGTGGTGCCTTCGTGGATCGGGTGTATGCGACAATCACGGTAATACTGCTCCAGGGGGTAGTCATCACAATAGCCGGATCCGCCCAGACACTGCAGTCCCTGGCTGATAGCGTGTACACCCATCTCCGAGGGATAGCTTTTGGCTACGGGCGTCAGGATTTCAAGCAGAAGAAGATATTTTTCTTTACCCTCTTTATCCAGTATCTTTAGAAAATCAACATATTTGCTGCACTGCAGGATCAAAGCCAGCGCACCTTCAACAACAGCACGCTGGAAAAGTAACATGCGTTTAACATCTGCATGTTCGATAATGACAACCGGCGGCAGATTCGGATCCTTTTGTCCCACTTTACGGCCCTGAATCCGTGATTTGGCGTATTCCAAAGATGCATAGTATGCGGCGGTAGCCATAGCCGTCGCCCCCAGGCCGACACCGATACGCGCTTCATTCATCATCTGGAACATATTCTTTAAACCCTTGTGAGGCTCTCCCACCAGCCACCCGCGGCAGTCGTTTTTATCGCCCATACTCAACTGAACGATCGGACAGCCCCGGTAACCCAGTTTATGAAACACTCCGGCGGTAACCACATCATTGGGCGCAAGATTGCCGTTATCATCAATGCGTTTCTTGGGTACGACAAAAAGCGAAATTCCTTTTACGCCGGCCGGAGCGCCCTCTATTTTAGCCAGCATCAAATGGATCACATTTTCCACCCCATCATGGTCACCGGCGGATATAAATATTTTCTGGCCTTTTATGCGATAATAGCCTTTATCGGTAGGTTCGGCCATGGTGGTGATGTCCGCCAGAGAAGAGCCGGCTTCGGGCTCGGTCAGCGCCATGGTACCCTGCCATTCACCGGCAAGCATTTTGGGTACATATCTGTCATATAATTCCCTGCTGCCGAAGGATTCGATCAGATGCGATGCGCCGAATGTGAGGCCGGCGTAAGCATTGGCCGAATAATTGGCGGCTGCAAAAATAAACTCGCAGACATCGGCGACCAGACTCGGCAGTTGTTCGCCATCCCGGTCAAAGGGAACCCGGCTGGATATCCAGCCTCCTTCACCGAATTCCGTCATGATGGTTTTGACGGAAGGGTGCACCTTGACCTCCCCGTTGAGCAGCTCGGGCTGCCTGCGATCCATCTCTTCAAATATCGGGAACAGGAGTTCTTTCGCCAATTTGACCGCTGCTTTAAGAACCATGTCAAACATTTTACGATTGTGTTCTTTGTAGTATTCGTACTCTGTCAGAGACTCGACGTCGAACACCTCGTAGAGAAGGAATTTTAAGTTTCTTTCACTGACAAACTTTGCTGCCACAATCACCTCCATTTGGTATCAACCGAAAACAGGTATTTTGCTCAATTTCTGTTTCCGATTCAGATTTTACTCCTCTGTGTAGTCGTACCATCCCTTGCCGGTCTTTTAGCCATATTCGCCCTTGGCGAATTTTTCCACCACACTCGGACTGAGCAGATGATGGGTATCGACGGTTTCCCGAAAGGCTTCCATACCCATGATATAGTTCAGATCGATACCGGTGAGGTCCATTAGGCGGAAGATGCCCATGGGATGGCCGGCGCCGTACACCTGGGCCCTGTCGATATCTTCCATGCCGGCCACATCCATTTCCAGCAACCACAGAGCTTCTCGCGTGATGGCAGCGAAGATGCGGTTGAGCAGAAATCCGTTGACTTCTTTTTTAAGGTGGACCGGCACTTTTTCGAGTTTTTCACAAAGCGCCATGGTGATTTTTATTAAGACTCATTCGATTATCGCCCTGGCATTGCTTAATACGATGGATCGATCGGTTCTGACCCGGATAATGTACCCGTTGCCTGACGGCCAGCCTTCGGTTGTCAATATATCGCCCGGATAAACAGCATCAGAAAAGCGGGCGCTGAATTCTTTCAGACGGGCGACATCACCACCCAGAATTTTGTTGACGATCACGCGGGTAGCAAAACCATATGTGCAGAGACCATGTAAAATCGGACGGTCGAAGCCCCCACGTTGGGCGGCTTCCGGATCGATGTGCAGCGGATTGGGATCCCCGCTCAGTCGATAGATGACAGCCTGGTTGGCGGCTACCTTCTCGGAGATACTGAATTCCGCTTCGACTCCCTCCGGCGGTTCAACTTTCTCGGTCTTTGGCCCGGGGTCTCCGCCGAAACCCCCGGCGCCCAAATAAAAAATAGACCATTCAGCCTCATACAGGTCTTCTTCCTTTTCCGTCCAGCCTTTTATTAGAATCCGATAAACAGCGCCCTTGCCTTTATCATAGATATTTAAAACTTCTCCAGTCTGAATAATCCTGCCTTCCGGGGCAAGCGGTTGAGATAGACGAATAACCTGTTCACCATGAAGCATCAGCGACCACTCAAGGTTGTCCCCGAGAAATGGGAAAGCCTTTATGGCCGGGACAACACAAAAACTGGGTAATACTTTAAGCCCACCGGGCGCTCTTTCATAGACCAGGGCAAGATCTTTCTCATCGGCTCCGACACCGATATGATAAAGGACAACATCTTTCCAGGAGTATTCAAAAACAATCGGCTCTGTTTTCGTGCCGATGACAGACAAATCTACTTTGGGCATGATAGTCTCTTAAACAATGTATTATGTATAGGAGCATCTTATATCCAGATGCGATTTATATTGGAATCACATCCGATCTAAAGGATCGCCTGAAAGTCCGCGATAAAAGCCGCTTACCACACACCGCCTAACATAAACTCTGGGAAAATAAAAACCGCCATCGCCTCCACTGATAGGGACAAGGCTCTTGACTTCGAAGGCTATTTAAAATCACTTTCCGGCCGTCTATTTGCAAAAAGATGCTTGTAACAAGCAAATTTTGAGAAAACACCTAACACTCGAGATCCCATAGCACTGAGTTTCAGCTATTTTTATAAATCATAAATTTAGGTAAGATACCGACACACATTGTCGCTATATACCCACCATAAAATTAGGCATACCTCAACTAAGCATGGTCAATGAACTTCTGCTATTCAGCTTGTCCACCACCTAGCGGACGTCTGCCACGCATCATTTGCCGCTGGGATTTTTGGTTGCGCACTGACAGGTTCCCATTTTCTTTTCTGTTAGGATTTTTTCCATAATCATGGAATGCCCATTTTCTTGTAATCCCGCTCAATATCTTCAGCAGTGAAGCCAAAACAGTAACAAATTAAGTTTTTCACAATGTTGGATCCTTTTAATTTGAAGATACGTTAAACATTTTTGGACCCATTTTTCGGGCTTGCAATGAGAACTTCTGATGGTACACCAAACTGAGTAACCACGTTTCGATAATCTATCGACCAACTCTGTTGATCCAAAAATGAATCGAGCAAAATTGGACGACAGCCTCCTACCAGTGCTGGTCGCAAGCCGAATGCCGCTGACCACAATGCAATAACAATCCGCGATACAAACGTCACACCATGGGTAAGACTCACCAGGCAGAGCTTGCCACTTGGTATGAGCACCCGACGAACTTCGGAGATTGCCTGGAGGATATCTTCATCCGACAGGAGGTCAAACACGTAAGTGGAGACGACACAATCGACTGAATGATCGGGTAGCGGAAAACGCATGGAACCGTCTGATTGAGTCACCTTCGCCCGCTCTTTGTAAGGTAAGACGCGTTGCTCTGCGATAGCGATCATGGTCTGACTGAGGTCGATGCCAAAGTACGATGCGAAAGGAGACAAATGCTTTGCCAGCAGGCGGGATGCAAAGCGGCCGGTACCGCAGCCAAACTCAAATACCTTTTCAGCCTGCTCGAATGCTGCGTGGGCGATCAGGTCATCTAAAGCTGCATCTTCATAAAAGGCCTGGGTATCCTGCTTCTTTCCGAAGCGGTCGTAAAAAGTCCTTGCCTGAGATTGTGTTAAAACCATTTCTTATAAGGCCCAGCGGAATTTTTCCTATCTAGCGCACTGAGATTTGAAACCCTTGGTAAGACTCTAAGGCCCCCGGCTTTATTGTCAAGCTTGCCGGAGTTCCTAATATTTTGGACTGCATCTGGCAATCTGCGGTTTTTCCCGGTCAACTGCTATGGCCGCGTCAACGAGGGGGAAAGATCGAAAATGAGGACGTACCCTAAAACGCAAGATAGAGGCCGGCATAATAAGAAAATTTGTTGCTGGAGGTATTGGTTAAGCCGCGACCGGCTGAGTACAGAAGCTGCAAACTGCCGGGCAGCGGGACGCTGCCTCCGACATTAAAGCCGCTGCTGCCACCGCCATCGTCCGTGTCGGCAGTCTGGTAGAAAATCTCCCCGCCCAGGTAAAATGCGTCAGAAAAAGAATATTGTAATAGAACGCCGGAGAACCAATAGTCCTTGTTCCCCGAACCCGGGTTGATCCAATAGCCTCCGCCTCCATAAGTGGTCCATTTGCCGAAATCTTTCTGCAGCCAGAGCGGGAGAAAATACTGAGCCTTCCCATTGCCCAGGCCTTTATCCTGATCCCCGGTAGGAATCTCAACCAACGGAAACACTCCAATCGCCGGCAGCTCATCGGTTTCATGGACAAGGCGGTATTTTACCCCGATCTCTGTGTCACCATAGCCGAAATGGGAAGCTTCATTTCGCGGCGCGTCATAGGCCATGGGGGCAATGACGTGAAACTGCATATCGGGCAGGATGCCATAGTTAAATTCCACCGCAGGACCCACCCCGCCCGTTCCGTCCGAATCGCGGGTGCCGGTGGAAAAAAGATAAATTTCACCGTGGTGGTAGTCGACGGGAATGGGATCATCAGTGCGAAAAGGCGGGCCGGCAAAGGTGCTCACGGCCGGAATCAACCACAGTACCGATAACAGGACGACCTTTTTCAAAATTTCCTCCGTATGTATACGGTATGCCTGAAGAATTCCAAATTTTCAGCCTTCTCTTTGTACAATTCTCCGAGCTATTCTACAAGATAAAAGCCGGAAATGAGCACCCCGCTGATGATGACGGCTCCTACGATGAATGATACAAGACCGTTGGCACTTATTTTCACTCCCTGACCCTTGCCGGCCCTTGAGAACGCCCAACCAAGGACCACAAAAAGGATAAGATTAAACAGTCCATGAGTTACCCAATGGTGGCCCGTGATTGCCGCCATCCACTTCAGCACGCCTTCGTTGGATTCTTTTATTATGACCAAAAGCGCGCTGACCACGCTGGTTATCGCAAAAGATAAGCCAAAAGACCTAGCGTATTTTCCAATTTCAGAATTTTCCATGGTTAACCTCCCTAAACCTGCTTGAAGAGCAAACCGATTTTGACTGCGATGCTGAGAATGGCCCCGGAGCCTTCCATTGCCAGGGAGATCGGAACGATCAGCCCGGCCACCCAGAGTACCACCTTTCGTGCCGCCTTACTCGCAGCAAGATTGCCGGAAGCCGCAATCGGCAGGTAAGTTGCCAGAAGCAGAAGCATGAGAAAGACATGTTCTTTGGTCTCCATGAAAAAACCATGAGCGAACGGCCAAGGCCCTGCCTTGATGATTGCCTTCTCAGGAGCATAATGGACAACGTACCAGTAGCCTCCGATAATATAGGTCAGCCACATCAAGACCGCGCAAAGTACACTGATATTTTTAATGCGGGATAGAGACGCTTCTTTCGCATTCAGGGTGTCCACAAAAACCCATAGTGCAGCAAGGGTCGCAAGTCCCCCTAACGCGGGATGAATCAGTAGTATAACGTTATTGTTCATTTTTATCTCCTTCTATCGTTAAGAAGAGAATAGTTGATCAGCTCTCCTTTTGGGTTTGCTTTCAATTACTCCTGCTTACTGAGACCGCAACAAACAACCATGTGGTAGAAAATGGTGAAATGCCCGAGGAGTTGAAAAGTCGTCATTGCAAGAAAACACGCCAATCTTTTTCTT
>JARRJQ010000283.1:0-7193 GCA_037388985.1 Desulfobacterales bacterium
CAGCCTTGATTTTCCGGATTGGTGCGATGAATCATGCATATTACATTAATAGTACATTTATTCGCGAAAATCGAGAATTTTATACAACGTAAAGCACTAAAATGCTATATTATGAGTGCAATAATTCCGGATAAATGGGAAACTTAGTAGCATTGATATAGTTAATAAAGAGGTCTACGCTTGACTCATGTTTTTGCCTAAGCCTTCCCGCTTTAAACCCATCTTCTTACCTTGGAATATCCAAATCTCCAAGAACCTGGATTCCAGGATAATTATCCTATGCACAACTTTCAAAATTATTGATTATGTCAACAATACCAATACCAACCTTTACCTACACTGATGACATAACGCAATCAAGGAAACTTCCCGAGATCGTATATTAGCTATACGAAACCCATACTTCGGCTGAACTGTTTAAAGCGGCTATATTTAGAAAATCTGATTAGGCCAAAAATATTTTCGATTTGATGATGCAATCTGATAATTTCCCCGATCTTTGATTACTGAAGAAAAACTCAAAATTCCTTCTATTTGCATATAATCCAAAATTCCAAGATTATAACAATTCAAGATTATAATTGCCTGCATTCGATTAGAATCGATGATGGCAAAATTGCGGTTTTATCCAATGCTGATATTTGAGACACTTTTTGGATTTTCAAATCTTTAAATTGGGGCAAAAATCGTTTATTTTCAGGTGGGTCTTAGAAGGGTAGGGTCTGATAATTGGCCTTTATGTAAACTTTTAACTCCATCATTGGCGCCATTCAGATTCGATTAGAGGTGATTATGGGAAGAAAAATTGAGAATTTTCGCGATTGAATTTTAAAAGTCACAACCCGCCTTGGCGCCAGGACCATATTCTCATCGATTGCCGGGTTCCTGCCTTTGCGCTACCGTTTTTCTCTGAAACAGAATTTGCCGAATCCGCTGATCAGGGCAGGGGAAAAAACCCTTAAAATATAAAAACAGCTTAAAAAAGCAGTTTGCTGAGGTCTGTAAAAAAGCAAAGATTGCCTATGGCCGCAAAGCCACAGGTGGCATCGTTTTTCATGATATCAGAAGAACTTTTAAGACCAACATGCTGCTTGCCGGGGTGGATAAAGTCCATAGAGATGCGATCCTGGGCCACAGCTTAAAGGGAATGGATGCCCAATATATTGTCATTAGCGATGCTTCTTTGACAAGCGCAATGGATCAGTATACAAAGTGGTTTGACAGGGAGGTATTTTCCGCAAGTGTTGACCAAAACGTTGACCAAAATGTATCAAATCGATAAAAATTTTTGTTGATGTATCTGTAGATTTATGATTTGTGGGGATTTATGAAGGCAGTCTTTATAAAATATTGTATAAAGAGAACTTACAGAGCCTATCTTTGTAAATGCTTGGCGGAAGTGCATGGGAATCGAACCCACCCGGGACGGTATTAGCGCCCCACACCGGATTTGAAGTCCGGGAGCCTCACCAGACAGCTGCGCACTTCCATGTACCCTAACTTTAGGCGCTTTAAGTCTCAGTCACTTTTGGCATCTCATTATATTATAATGATCGCCTTTTTTGTCAATATTTAAGTCCGGCATGCGCTGACTTTTAAGAGGAATTTTAGAAACCGATGTTAGCTTACTTTGATTGTTTTTGCGGCATTAGCGGAGACATGACCCTGGGAGCCCTGGTTGATCTGGGCGTACCCCTTGAATGGTTGCAGCAAGAGCTGTCACGTCTGCCTTTAGATGGATTTCAACTGACCGCCAAGGCGGTCGTCCGCAACGGAATAACCGCCAATCTGGTATCCGTTAAAATAGAAGATCCCGGACAGTCAAGGGATTTTAAAAAGATCAGAGCGCTGCTTGAAAATTGTCCTTTATCCGAAACGGTTAAGTCAAGGAGCCTGAAAATTTTTGGGAAGCTAGCCCGGGCCGAAGCCCGTATCCACGGCTGTTCTGAGGAAGAAGTTCATTTTCATGAGCTGGGTGCCATCGATGCCATCGTTGATATTGTCGGTACCGCTTTGTGCCTGGAAAAGCTGAAGATTAAGCAGGTGGTTGCTTCCCGAATTCCGCTGGGCAGCGGTTTTGTTGAATGCCAGCACGGGAAACTGCCCGTTCCGGCGCCGGCTACGCTCGAGATTCTTAAAGACGTTCCGGCTTATGGCACGAACATTGCGCAAGAGCTGGTTACACCGACCGGCGCCGCCATTATCGCTTCCGTGGCGGAATCCTTCGGCCCGCTGCCGCCGATGCAGATTGAAAAGGTGGGATATGGTGCGGGACAAAGGGATCTGAAAGACAGACCCAATCTTTTGCGGGTGAACAAAGGAACCCCGGCTGATCTGAAAAAAGATTTGAGAGATCCTTTGCAGAGCGATGAAATTATTATCCTTGAAACCTGCATCGATGATATGAACCCGGAGCTTTTTGGTTTTATCATGGAGCGTCTTTTTGCAGACGGTGCCATGGATGCGGCTGCTTCCCAGAGAACTTTATACTGTTCGCACTTCACTGGGCGAGGTACAGGTTAAAAGGGTAGAAGACCTAAACGGGAGTGTCCGGTTGATTCCGGAATATGAAGCCTGCAAAAAAATAGCGCTTCAGAGGAAATTGCCGCTGCGGGTGGTTTATGACACCATTGCCAGAGAAGCCGCCGAAGATACAATTTCTCGTAAATGAATCCGGGGAGCACTTTTGCTGCACTCTAAAAAAGACGGTTGAAAAAAACCTATCACGAAAGCACGAAAGAAAGGAAACACGAAAAAGAATAAAAACATCCTATTTCCTGCTTTTTAAATTTCGTGTTTTCGTGATTAATTTTTAGCATTTGCCATGAATTGCGAGAATTTGATTATTATGGCCTTAGGCACCTTTGCGTCTTGACAAGCGGTCGCTCAGGTTATAGACACGGGCCATGAAGTTTCGCGAACGAGCGGTTATGTTTCTGGCGACCGGCCTTTTTATCGGGGCCGCTCCCTTTGCGCCCGGCACCTTTGGATCAATCATCGGGCTGCCGATTGTTTTTCTTCTCTCCCGTTTAAATCTCCTGCTAGCCGTATGTTTTATATTGCTCTTTATCTTATTTGCGATCGGTATCGCGTCGGTTGCCGAGAAGATCTTAGATCAAAAAGATCCGGCTAAAATCGTCATTGATGAAATTGCCGGGGTCATGGTTGCCTTTATCGGTTTACCTTTTAATTTAAAAACGGTGATTGCCGGGTTTATCATTTTTAGAGTATTTGATATCCTGAAACCGTTTCCCATTCGGACCTTGGAAAGCAGGGTCAGCGGTGGAAGCGGAGTCTTTCTTGACGACGTAGTGGCAGGTATTTACGCCAATCTGATCTTAAGGCTTGCATTTTACATAACCGGTGTTATTTAATTGAGGTGATCGAATACCCGAATCTTGCACCTGAACGCTTCCGGTTCGTGCAAGATTCCCGTCATAATTTGAACTTCAGAAAGGTGCTCGAAAAAGGTGAAATCAAATCATTCTGCTGTAGCCGAAGAAAGTGAATATGTAAAAAAAGGGGCGCTGCGGGAAAATATCGAAGCCATTCTGGAGGCGATCGTCATTGCCCTGTTTATTCGAACGTTTGTGGTTCAGGCTTTCAAAATCCCTTCAGGCTCGATGAAGCAGACATTGCTGATCGGCGACCACATTTTGGTTAATAAATTCATATATGGTGTAAAAATACCATATTTGCAAAAAACCATCATTCCGATCAAGAACCCCAAGCGGGGTGACATTGTTGTTTTTAAGTATCCCGTTGACCCGGATAAAGATTTTATCAAGCGTGTCATCGGTATTCCCGGAGATGTGATTGAGATTCGCGACAAAAAGCTGTACCGCAACGGTCAAAGAGTCAATCATGACTACGGCATGCACACGGATCCGCGCATTCTTGAGGGCAGCGTGCGCCCGAGAGATAATTTCGGACCCATAACCGTGCCTCCCCATTCCCTTTTTGTAATGGGAGACAACCGGGATGAGAGTTTTGATAGTCGTTTCTGGGGTTATGTGGATTATAAAGCGCTGCTCGGAGAAGCGTTTATTATCTACTGGTCATGGGATAAAGAAAATTTTGGTGTCAGATGGAGCAGGATCGGCCATATTTTAAAATAGCTCGGAGACACTCTTCATGCGAATCGTGATTCAGGGTGGAAGAGTAATTGATCCCGGCCATCTGGACGCGATTGCCGATCTTGTTATTGATGATGATAAAATTACGGAAATCATCAGGCGTTCCGACAAGGAGTTGCCGGCAGCCGAGGCCAGCAGGCAGATCCCCAATGTCCGGATCATTGATGCATGCGAAAAAATTGTGTGTCCGGGTTTTATCGATATGCACGTTCATCTCAGAGAACCCGGTCACGAATACAAGGAAACCATCGAGACGGGTTGCCGGGCCGCCGTATGGGGGGATTCACGGCGGTTTGCGCCATGCCAAATATGCATCCGGTCAACGATAATGCCCGAATTTCTACCTTTATTATGAAAAAGGCCGCCCGGGCGAAGATGGCCAGGGTTTATCCGGTGGGGGCTATCAGCCAAGGGCTTGAAGGCAGCCAGCTTTGCAATTTTGCGGATTTGAAAGCAAGCGGCGTGATGGCCGTATCCGATGACGGCCATCCGGTTATGGACGACCGTTTGATGCGCTGGGCACTGCGCAGCGCTCAAGAAAATGACCTGCGAGTCATTTCCCACTGTGAAAATTTAGATCTTACCGCTGGCGGCGTAATGAACGCGGGGCCGGTTGCCGTTCAATTGGGCCTGGCCGGAATACCCAACACCAGTGAAAGTACCATGGTCGTGCGTGACATTGCGCTTAGCAAAAAGACCGGTGTTCCGGTCCATATCGCCCATGTGAGCACCATCGAATCGGTCCAGGCCATCAGGGAGGCCAAATCAAGTGGCGTTCCGGTGACCGCCGAAACAGCACCCCATTATTTTCTACTGACCGACGCAGCGGTCAAGCAATATGGCACCCACGCGAAAATGAATCCACCGCTGGGGTCAGCTCAGGATCGAAAGGCCATCCGTGAAGGCCTGAGCGATGGAACAATTGATGTTATCGCCACCGATCATGCACCGCATTCCAGTCTTGAAAAAAATGTTGAATTCAATAAAGCGGCCAATGGAATTATCGGAATGGAAACCGCCGTTTCGCTGGGGTTGAAATTGGTGCAGGAAGGCGTGATTTCCATCGCAGGCTTGATTGAAAAAATGGCCATTGCGCCGGCGCGTATTTTAGGGCTTGAAAAAAATTTAAAGCCGGGCAGCACAGCAGACATCACGATTATCGATCCGGATATCCACTATAAGGTCGATGTCAAAACGTTCCAATCTCTTAGCAAAAATTGTCCTTTCGATGGGTGGCGGTTGACCGGCAAGCCGGTGCTGACAATGGTCGGTGGACGCGTTGTGTTTAGAGATGCTCAATATTTTCGTTAGCACTTCTTCAAAATGCTGAAATGTCGCGGTAAGATGCCGCTCCCACATTCGGTAATATAATGTGGGAGTGGATTTTAGCCACGATGAGAAAATATTTAAGATTTATTAGCAAATGGCCGAATAATCAATAAATACCGAAAAAACTGGGAAAAAATATGACCGAAACTGCTTCAACCATACTGGTTGTCGACGACGAACTGAGCATGCGTGAATTGCTCGAATACATGCTGACTAAAGAGGGCTACCAGGTGACCTGCGCCAAATCCGGGCGGGAAGCAATTGAACTGCTGGAAAAAGATCACTTCGACATGATGCTGTGCGATATCCGGCTTGGCGATATTACCGGTTTAGATGTTTTAAGGGCGGCCAAAAAGACCGATTCAGATATCGTGTCCATTATGATTTCTGCTTATGCCAGCACCGAAAGCGCTGTGGAGGCCATGAATGAAGGGGCCTATGATTATGTGCCCAAACCCTTTAACACAGACGAATTAATGGACACCATCGTCAAAGCACTGGATCTGCGAACCGTCGAACATGAAAAAAAGATCCTGGATGACGAATTAAAGAAAAATTTGCATTATGGAATGCTGGTGGGCAACAGCCCGGCTATGTTGCACATTTACAAACTCATTCAGCAGGTGGCTAAAACAAAAACCAATGTTTTGATTACCGGAGAAAGCGGAACCGGTAAAGAGTTGATTGCCCAGGCGATCCATCAAGAAAGTGACCGCAGTGAACAACCTTTTCAGATCATTAACTGCGGCGGTATTCCTGAGACACTGATGGAAAGCGAATTGTTCGGCCATAAGAAGGGCGCCTTTACCGGAGCAACCCAGGACAAGAAGGGCTTGTTTGAAAACGCGCATAGGGGGACCGTATTTCTGGATGAAATCGGTGAGTTGAGCCTGCCGATTCAGGTCAAATTACTGAGAGCGGTACAGGATAAAGCGTTTAAGCCGGTGGGCGGCAATCAGGATATTTCTGTTGATATCCGGATTATTGCCGCCACCAATAAAAATCTGGAAAAGGAAGTTATCAACGGAAATTTCAGAGAAGATCTTTTTTATCGTCTAAATGTCATTGAAATCAAGGTTCCGCCGCTCAGGGAACGCAAGGCCGATATGCGGGCGCTGGCCCAGCATTTTCTTGAAAAATATTCACAAGAAATGGGAAAGGAAATTGCCAAATTTTCATCTTATGCCCTTGATTTACTTAATAAATATGATTTTCCCGGAAATATTCGAGAACTTGAAAATCTTCTGGAACGCAGTGTTGCGCTTTCGACCACGAACATTATCCTGCCCGATAGCCTTGCGCTTTCGCTTCACAAGCGTCGCTGGATTGAGGGGTTTAAGGATCGGCGGTTTGACCTGGACGAAGTCGCGCGGGGAGTTGCGCTGGATTCCATTCTGGAAGAAATTGAGCGTGCCTACCTGAAAAAGGCCCTTGATTGCAGCAAAGGAAACAAGAACAAAGCCGCCGAACTGCTGGGCATCAGCTTTCGTTCCCTGCGTTATCGCCTCGATAAGCTTGGGATAGACAAGTAAATTACGTTGTTCGGCAGGCTGTCAGGCGCTCAAACGATTGAAATTCCCGCCATCGCAATATCGAAGAAAAAAATATCCTTTTAAAACCAAATTGTTATCCGATATTGTGCGAGTTGGAATTTACGCTAAGGGATCCTTTGTCACCGGATTGACAAATTTTGTCAGCGAACAGACCAATCTGGGTAAATATAAGCAA
>JARRJQ010000284.1:0-4837 GCA_037388985.1 Desulfobacterales bacterium
TGTGCGCATCACTGCCTTTTCCTCCTAAGTGCCCGTCTTCAATGTATTTTTTTGCATTGTCCCAGGCGGCTCCACCGGTGGTCATGGAAATCGCCAGAAAGAGGCCCGTTACGATGCTGCCGATCAGCATCCCGCCCAGGGCAATTTTGCCCAAAAATATGCCGACCAGCACCGGGACGACTACCGGCAGCAGTGCCGGAAAAATCATCTCTTTCAGGGCAAACTTGGTGACGATGTCCACACAACGGGCATAATCCGGCTTGGCGGTGCCTTCCATAATACCCGGGATTTCACTAAATTGTCGGCGGACTTCGTCTACCACGGATCCACCGGCTTTACCAACGGCTCGCATGGCAACCGATGCAAACAAAAACGGCAGCATACCACCGATGAACAGTCCGATTAGAACCTTTACATCGCTGAGATCAAACCTCAGTTCGACCCCTCCTCCGTGCAGGGCAAACTCCTGGGTATAAGCGGCAAACAGCACCAGAGCGGCTAAGGCGGCTGAACTGATGGCATAGCCTTTGGTGACAGCTTTGGTGGTGTTTCCCACCGCATCCAGCGGATCGGTAACCGCACGCACACTGTCGTCCATTTGAGCCATCTCGGCAATTCCGCCGGCATTATCGGTAATCGGCCCGTAGGCATCGATGGCAATGACCATACCGGTCATCGACAGCATCGACATCGCGGCCATGGCAATCCCAAAAAGACCGCCAACCGCATAGGCCACTCCGATGGCAATACAGATAGCCAGCACAGGCGCCACGGTTGATTCCATGCTGACGGCCAGACCGGCAATGATGTTGGTGGCATGACCGGTGGTTGATGCGTTGGCCACCGATTTAACCGGTTTGCGAATGCCGGTGTAATATTCGGTGATGATAACAATTAAAACCGTCAGCACCAGCCCCACCAGGGTGGCAAAAAACACATTTAACCTGCTGACGGGCAGACCGCCGAGCAGAAATTGGCAGGCGAAAAAGAATCCAATCGCCGCCAGAATGGCCGAGCCGAACATGCCTTTGTAAAGCGCACCCATGATGTATTGACTGCTGCCGAGGCGTACAAAAGCTACCGCGATAATCGAAGCGACAATTGAAATGGCGCCCAGAACCAGCGGAAATTCGGTCGCAATTTGCATCTCGGGAAAAAGCAGATTTCCCAGCAGCATGGCGGCCACAGCCGTTACCGCATAGGTTTCAAACAAATCAGCCGCCATACCGGCACAGTCGCCGACATTGTCGCCCACATTGTCTGCAATGACGGCCGGATTTCGCGGGTCGTCTTCCGGAATGCCGGCCTCAACCTTGCCGACCAGGTCGGCCCCCACGTCGGCGCCTTTGGTAAAAATACCACCGCCTAACCGTGCAAAAATGGATATCAAACTGCCGCCGAACCCCAGAGCCACCAGGGCAATTACCGCATCCCGCGGCGGAGTCCCGAGGGCCAGCAGCGCCGTATAAGCACCCGCCACAGCCGTCAGCGCCAATCCGGCAACAATCATGCCTGTTACGGATCCGCCTTTAAACGCCATGGACAGACCTTTGGCCAGTCCCCCTTTGGCCGCTTCTGCCGTTCGCACATTGGCAATGACCGAAACCCGCATGCCGATATAACCGGCAACGAAAGAAGCCGCTGCACCGATCAGGAAACCCACGGCTGTCTTCCAGCTCAGGGCAAAGCCGATAATAATAAAAAGGATGATACCGGCGGTGCCCATGCTTTTTAGCTGACGGTTTAGATAGGCAATTGCTCCGGCTTTTATCGCACCGGCGATCTCATTCATTTTATCATTGCCCGCAGGCGCGCTCCGAACAACGCTGGCGATGATGATGGAAAACACTACCCCTGCAACACCAACCAGTGTACAAATTAGCGTTAAATAATTCATCCTCTCCTCCATTTTGAATGTTAGCGTTAGAACCGTGCTAGAACCGTGCTAATAAATTTTTGTGTTAAATCGATCCATTCCGACTTTAATACCTTCGGTCAGAATCGTTACGATTGCGTCCCGAGCCCGAACAATGACCGCATCCAGAAGTCTGGCCTCATCAGCATTAAATGGCCCCAGAACATGGTCGGAAACACTGCTTTGCACTCCGGAACGACCCACACCCATGCGCAGACGAACAAATTCACCTTCGCCGACAGCATCGATAATCGATTTTAAGCCCTTATGTCCGCCATGTCCTCCTTTCTCTTTTATTTTTAATCTGCCGAAATCTAGATCGATATCGTCGTGGATAATGATCAGATCCTTGGTCGAAATTTTAAAATAGGCGGCCAGTTTCTGAACCGGCCATCCGCTTCGGTTCATAAAGGCCATCGGCTTCGCCAGCATAACCGCCCGGCCCTCTATCTTTCCGCGACCGTGGCGGACGTCGAACCTGTTCTTGTTGACGGCAATGCCGAAATCTTCGGCGAGCTTATCCACCACCAAAAAGCCGGCATTGTGCCGTGTGTGTTCGTATTGGGCCCCGGGATTTCCAAGCCCGACAATCAGAACCATATGCTGTTGTGGCAAGCCGCTTATACCTTGTAGGCCGATTATGCAGCAGGCCGGAAAGCCTGCTCCAGCCCAGACAGAACTGAGTTGAAGGGGTACGCTCCCCAGCCTGACGGGTTCCTATTCTTCTTTTGTTTTTTCCGCAGATTTTGTCTTTTCCGCAGAGGCCTCTTTGTCCGGCTCTTCCTCGGCGGCACCCTCAGCTTCGGCTGCTTCTTCCCCTTCCACAATCTCTTCTACGGCTTCGACCTCCACTTTCGGAGCAAGAACGCTTACGACCGTCACATTCGCCTCTGCAACAATTTCGATATTGCCGACTGTCTGAATATCTTCCAAATGGATCGCATCACCGATATCAAGGTCTGAAACATCCACTTCAAAGGATTCTGGAATTTCAGTCGGCAGGCAAAGCACTTCGATTTCTCGGCGAGTAATCTGAAGCAATCCGCCTTCCTCCACGCCCTTGGCCTTACCCCTGACCACAACCGGGACCATGACCTTTATCTTGCGCTGCATATCAATCTCATAAAAGTCCACATGCAGGAAGCTTTGAGTCACCGGGTGAGTTTGCAATTCCTTTACCATGGCCGGGCGGCTTTCGGTATTGCCGTTTTGAATCAGCAAATTTAATAATACCGACCCAATCGTTGATTTTTTAACAATTTGTTCAAACTCCTTTGAATCAATCGAAAGCAATATCGGTTCTGTTTTCGGTCCATAAAGTACGGCCGGAATCCGACCTTCGCGACGTAAGGAACGCGCAGGATTGTTTCCGGTCACTTTGCGGATCCGTGCGTTTAAATTAATCTGTTCCAACGAATTATCCTCCTTACTTTACCGGAAAATTCGAAATCCGAAGCACGAAAACCGAAACAAATTCTAAATTCGAATGTCTTAATGACCCAAATAGCAGCTACAATGATCATTATTTAGGCCAGGATTTTGTTTCGGTCATTTGAATTTATGTAATTCGAGTTTGTTTCGAATTTCGAGATTCGATATTCGAATTTGATTAAATATGTTAGGTACGTTAGCGTACAAATAATTAATCCGCTCAAAATATATTTCCCAAGTCTCTATACAAACAAAGAGGTTACCGAATCTCCTCGATAACTGCGGATGATCGCTTCACCTACCAGCCCTGCAATTGTAAGAACCGTGATTTTGCCGCAGGCCTCGGCTTCCTTCTGTAAAGGTATGGTGTCTGTGACCACCAGGCTTTTCATTTCTGAATCTACGATCCGCTCAATGGCAGGCCCCGAAAGAACCGCATGGGCACAGCAGGCATGAATTTCTCCGGCACCGACCTCTTTAAGGGCATGAGCCGCTTCGGTCAAGGTTCCGGCTGTGTCGGCCATATCATCGAGTATGACCACCACCTTGTCCTTCACGTCTCCAATGACTGCCATCGCTTTGGCCTGGTTTGGAGCCGAGCGGCGTTTATCAATAATTGCCAGATCTGCATTTAGCCGTTTGGCAAAGGCCCGGGCCCTTTCAACACCACCGGCATCTGGTGAAACAACAACAAGATTATCATTAAAATTTTGTCTGATATATTCAATTAAAATCGGTGCGGCAAAGATGTTGTCCACGGGAATATCAAAAAAGCCCTGAATTTGACCGGCATGCAGGTCCATGGTGATGATACGATTGGCACCGGCGACCGTCAGCATGTTTGCCACCAGTTTGGCACTGATGGGTACCCGGGGAGCGACTTTTTTATCTTGCCTGGCATATCCAAAATATGGAATCACCGCTGTGATTCTTTTTGCCGATGCACGCTTAAATGCATCAATCATCAATAACAGCTCTACCAGGTTATCATTGACCGGGGCACAGGTGGATTGGATAACAAAAACATCCTTTGATCGAACATTTTCATCGATTTCAATCTGAATCTCACCGTCGCTAAACGTTTTCACCTGAGCATCACCCAAAGACAGGTTCAGATAATCGCATATCCTTTTTGCCAACTCAGGATTTGAATTTCCCGAAAATATGGATATCCCTTCCATTTAGCCCACCATTTTGGATGGTTAATATTTTGAGGCGATTAAAAAATAGGTGCTTTTTGGGTAAAAATTTTTACAACCACGAAATCGCGAAATTTAGAAAAACACGAAATTTTTTATTTCTTTTTCGTGTCTTGGCGCTTTCGTGATTTCGTGGTGAATTTCTCTTTTTTGGTTTCCAGTCCTTCGGTATTATCCATTCTACCGAGCATTATGGCTGGGGCGGGAGGATTCGAACCTCCGCATGCAGGAACCAAAATCCTGTGCCTTACCGCTTGGCTACGCCCCAAAATCCCGGCTGGCCGGCAGAACT
>JARRJQ010000285.1:0-7190 GCA_037388985.1 Desulfobacterales bacterium
GCCATGTGCGGTGCCAAGCCGCTTTATCTAAGTGTCGCTCTGATTATCGAAGAAGGCTTGTCCACAGCCGTTCTGGAAACTATCATTCAGCAGATGGGCCGAGCGGCCAAAGCTGCCGCGGTTACCATCGTTACCGGTGACACCAAGGTCGTACCCAAAGGAACGGCAGATCGGATTTTTATCAATACGTCAGGGATCGGATTGATTCCGGATCATATTCATGTCGCCAGCAACAATGCGCAAGCCGGCGATAAAATTATCCTGAGCGGAACGATTGCCGATCATGCGATTACGATCTTAACCCGGCGAGAAGGGCTTTCCTTTGAGACATCGTTGCAAAGTGATTCAGCCCCGTTGAATCACATGGTAGAAAAAATGTTTGGGGCTGGAGCCGGCAAGCAGATTCATGTTTTAAGGGATCCGACTCGCGGCGGGGTCGGAACCGCGTTAAATGAGATCGCGGAAAAATCTGAAGTCGGCATCGAGATCATTGAAGAGAAAATTCCGTTAAAGGCGCAGGTAGCGGCCGCCTGTGAGTTGCTGGGCTTTGATCCGCTTCATCTGGCCAACGAAGGCAAACTTCTGGCATTTGTGTCGCCGGAGAGTGCCGGTGCAGTTCTGAAAGCGATCCAATCCGACCCTTACGGCAAAGATGCGGCTGTTATCGGCGAGGTAGTCGGGAATCACCCCGGCAAAGTGCTTTTAAAAACGCGCATCGGCGGCAAACGAATTGTGGATATGTTGGCCGGAGAGCAATTACCCAGGATTTGTTAAATGAGCCCATATTTAATTGTGCTTTTGGTGCAGTCAAGTTACAGGTACACGGTATAAGGTTTAAGGTGCAAGGCTTTAGAAAATGAATTTCTTGCGTACGGCTTGTTGAACACCTTAATGTAAAGGATCGAGACGTGAAATCCTGCCACGTGGCGGGACCCTCGAACATAATCTGCGACTTTAAAACCCGGTTTGGTTCAATTTTAGCGCACATTTTATGGCGGCTTATTTATGTCATATTAAGAAATAGCTAAAAACATGAAAAATACAAAAATTAATCGTTAAGTAGTAATTATTCCGCCGGAGGCGGATTGGGTTTCGCCACTTTCTTCCGGAAAGTGGCGAAGAAAATAATCCTGATAATCCTGCCTGCCTCGAAGAAGCTTTAGCGAAGGCGGGTAAATCCTGTCAAAAAATAAAATGAAGAGATATTATCCAATTATCATATTATGTATCATTCTGTTTATATCGACCGGCGTTGATGCGCAGCAGGAGCGGTTACTTGAGGGTCGCACCATGGGGACGACCTATCACATCAAAGTGGTCACCGGAGCCGCTGCAGGGATAAATGGTCTTAAAGAAAAAATTGATCGCCGGCTGGATGAAATCAATCGGATTTTTTCCACATACATCAAAGACAGCGAAATCAGCCGTTTTAATGCCTGGAGCAGGGCGGGTGAAAAATTTCGGATTTCAGCTGACTTTATTAAAGTCATGAAAGTCGGCCGCGAAATCTATCAGCTTTCCGAAGGCGCCTGGGACGGTACGGTGAATCCCTTGGTTGAGCTATGGGGCTTTGGGCCGACCCGACGAGAAATCCGAATGCCGCCGGCCGGTATTATCCATGCGCTTTTACCCAAAGTTGGATTTAACCACATTGAGATCAAAGAACCGAATTTTCTGGTGAAAAATTTGGCTTCGGTTACCCTTGATTTGAATTCGATTGCCAAAGGCTTCGCCGTGGACGAGGTTGCCAGACTGATTGCCGCGGCTGGTTTTAAAAATTATCTGGTTGAAATCGGTGGTGAAGTATACGCGGCAGGGCTTCGCCAGGACGGCCGGAAATGGCGGGTGGGTATCAACATGCCTCGCAAAGACGCTGCAATTAACGAAGTTTACAAGGCAGTATCGATTTCAAATGAGGCGTTTGCAACCAGCGGCGATTATCGAAATTTTTTTGAAATCGATGGGCGGCGGTACTCTCATGTTATTGACCCGCGCACAGGCTATCCGGTTTCCAACGGCGTCGTCAGCGTTTCCATTATCGCGGATAACTGCACCCTGGCCGACGGCCTGGCAACAGCCATCATGGTCATGGGCACGGAAAAGGGCATCGAATTGGTCAACCGCATGCAAAATGTCGAATGTTTTATTGTTGTGCAGAAAGCAGACGGAACTCTGGTCGATTATTATTCAGCCGGAATTGAAGATGAAAATTAGGATCAAATTTTTTCAATTTGACATAAAGCCGCATTCAGCATAGAAGTGATTTCTAAACCCCATCTTAGGCTCAATGGCTGTGTTGTCCCGCGAATTGAAATACTCACGTACTGATGTATACGCTCCGTTTTCAATCCGCGGGACGCCTAACCCTTGAACCTGATCTGAGGTTTTGAAACCACTTCTCGTAAATTTAATCGTTTAAAGGGATGTTGGAGTGGACACTTCGCAGGCCTCTGGCTGTTGTCTCGATCATCCTGGCAATTACCTTTTTCTTTGCATGGCAAATCCGGCATCTTTCAATCAAGACTTCCATTTATGATCTTGAAATCGAGAACCTGGACGAAACAATCCGCTATGAAGAATTAAAAAAGCTTTTCGGATCCGACGAGATTATTCGGGTCGTCATCAAAGCCGAAAATGTATTCGACCCCGTGACTTTTCGAAAGATTGAGCAACTCGCTGATGCAGCCGCCCGAATCGGCGGTGTTCGGCGGGTGATCAGTCTGCCGGGCATCCGGAAGGCGGTTGATGCGGGCGGTAGCTGGGATATGGAAAAGTTTTACACGGCTGTCTCCCATATCGATGTTTTTCGCAAAAATCTCTTTTCGGCCGATCGCAAAGCAACCGCGCTGACATTGGTTCTGAAAAACGATGCCGACCCCGATGCAGTTGTTCAGCGAGTGCGGGAAATGATTGGTGAGGCGCCCGGAAAGCTTTCTATTTATCAGTTTGGCATGCCCCTGGTTTCCGAAGCCCTGGTCAAGTTCACCGAAAAAGATTTCTTTCGGCTGCCGCCCCTGACGTTTTTGTTGATTGCCGTTATTCTTTTCGCTGTATTCCGCAAGTTAAAATATGTGCTCATCCCCCTTACGTGCGTCGGTTTGGCGCTGACCTGGACTTTCGGTCTGATGGCATTTGTCCGTGTTCCACTTTCAATGCTGACGATGATTGTGCCTGTTTTTCTGATTGCCGTCGGGACGGCGTATTGCCTTCACATCATCGCTGAATATCAAGCCTGCAGGCAGAATGCCGCCTCAGCGGTAGAGGCGACGCGCTCAACCTTTTCCTATTCGGTTGTTCCGACGTCTCTGGCCGTTTTAACTACCATCATCGGCCTTGGATCATTGCTGGTCAATCGGATTGCCGCTATCCGGGAGTTCGCCATTTTTTCATGTTTCGGTATGTTCAGTATACTGGTCATTTTGCTGACCTTTCTTCCTGCGGGTTTATCGCTGATCCCCCTGCCTGCCCGGACACTCAAACCGCGATTGCAAACCCACCGGCTTTTCAACCGTTTCATCGATAAAATTATTGATTTGGACTTGAACCGGCAAAAAATGACATTCAGCATTATGGGGGTGTTGGTGGTGATTTGTTTGGCCGGCATTTTGCGCATTAAGGTCGAAACAAACCCGATGGGCTATTTTAAGGAGGAAAGCCCTGTAAAGCGCCAATTTAGCGACATCTACCGCAATCTATCGGGGAGTTTTCCCGTTCATGTGATCATGGCCGGCCAGGAAGCCGGCTATTTTGAAGTTCCCGGGCATGTCGCGGAGATCGCCCGTCTCCAAAAATTCCTGGAAACGATTCCGGGCGTCGACAAGACAATGTCCTTTGCCGATTATATGAAACTGGTCAATTATGCCCTCAATCACTTTGAACCCCAATTTTATGCTCTTCCGCAAGAAGCCTTTGAGGTCAGAATGTTGATTAACAATTATACGAGTCTGCTGGGTGAAGATATGCTCAAACCATTTATGAGTGAAGACTTCTCAAAGGCGAACATCATCCTGCTGACCCATTTGTCCAACTCCCGGGAATTTCTGAAGACCCGTGAAAAAATACTCGCATTTGTCGACAGGCATTTTTCCAAAGACCTGGAGTGGCAGGTGAGCGGCCTGGGGATGGTGATTTCCGCCAGCAGCCATTTTATCACCAGCGGTCAAATCAAGAGCCTTTCGATCACCATGGTTCTTGTTTTCGGGATCATGTTTATCCTTTTTTTGTCGAGCAAAGTGGGGCTTATCGCAATTGTTCCCAATATTTTTCCGATCATCATTAATTTCGGAATCATGGGCTGGCTTGGCATTGAGCTTTCGGTGGTGACCAGCCTGATTGCCAGCGTTGCCATCGGTCTGGCCGTGGATGACACCATCCACTATCTGGTGCGTTATAATCGGGAATTTAAAAAGGATTTGGATGACCAGCGCGCCATCAAAGCAACCTTGCGACGTGTCGGCAGACCGATGATTTTCACCACGCTCACCATTTGCGTCGGATTTTCAATCCTCTTATTTTCAAACTTTAAGCCGACAGCGATTTTCGGCCTGATGATGTTGATTACATCGCTGTCTGCCTTGGCCGGGGATTTGATTCTGCTACCTTCATTGATCCAGCACGTTGAACTGGTGACGCTGTGGGATCTGGTGCGACTGAAGCTCGGCAAGGAACCGCGGGAAGGGATCCCGCTTTTTAAAGGTTTATCGCGCACTCAGGTGCACTATATTATGATGGCCGGTTCGCTCAAGAAAATCGAAACGGGAGAAGCTTTGTTCCATAAGGGGGATTTCAGCGATTCGATGTATGCGATCATCTCGGGCGCAGTAAATATACTCGATTCAGTAAGCGATCGAGAAACGGGCCGAAACATCGGCAACCCGGTTTTAATAAATGTGCTGAGAACCGGCGATGTCTTAGGGGAAATGGGTTTTCTGCGTTCGGTTCCGCGATCGGCCACGGTTATTGCAAACGAGCCTACCGAGCTTTTGCAGATCAATTGGAAGATGATGAAAAGACTTCAGTGGTTGTACCCTCCCACGGCGCAACATTTCTATTTTAATCTCATGTCCCTTATCTGCGACCGGCTGGATCGGTTGACGCAACGGTTTTCAGAAATAAAAGCTTTAGAAGATTCCAATTAGAACAACCGACTTTGATTTAATGGGGCAGCAAAATGTCCACTGATCCAGTTTCATTCTTATAAAGCCGGCTCCTTAGTTGAGTGTTAAAGGATTCAACCCCGCCTCATCTTCTGGAGATATAGGGCAAGCTGGGCAACCATGTCTGAAAACGGCAGGTCTTTAACGCAAAGCTAAATTTTTGGAAATGTGAGGGTAAAGGTGGTGCCTCCGGAGGAGAGGCACCCGGATCGATCCCTGATATGTGTGCAGTCGGAAATTTTACCCGGACATTGATCGGTGGCCAACGGTATGTATTTACAACGGGTACTCTCAAAATCCACCGCAAATCCGAATTGCTCCGCAAACATTTTGATCCGCAGCAGGTCAAGGCCAGCCCCGCCTGCATCGAATTCATACGGTTTTTTTGAAGAATACCCTTCGGTACTCTGCGTCGGTAAAAAACCACCAAATATATTTTTGCGGTGCTCTTTGGTGATCCCGATCCCGCAGTCCTGAAAATCAACGTAAATATTGCTTTCAGTTGATAATGCTGAAATTTTAATTTGCCCTTCATCGGGTGTATTCTCGATCGCATTTTTAAGCAGTGCAATAAATGTTTTATGCAGTACCTCTTTATCCATCGCAATGGACAGACCTTTTTCGATGCTGACGAGGATCTCAGGATAATTTCTCTGATTAGAAGGCAATTCCTGGGTTAAAATCTCTTTTAGAAAATTGTTCAGGTCGATATTTTCAATGCGAGTTTCTTCAACTTTGAATATCGATTCAACCCGACTCTTGATTAACTTGATCGCATCGGCATACTGACCGGCAGTCTGATCATCGAGTTCCTCCGCAAGGCCGACGACATCGCCGATAACCCCCAACATTCTGGCTTTTTCTTCAACCGGCCGCTCTCTAACGATGTCGTCCACTTTTTCATGGAGTTCCATTAACCTTTTGACATGGCGCTTTCCTCTGGCAATGGTATTTCTCAGGTCTTTATCGTTTGCGATTTTGGTTTTTCTTTCGATCAGCTCAAATATGGCTGAAATAATTGCCAGGGGCGTTCTCAGTTCATGAGATAGATGACTGATGACTCTTTGTTTGGCTCTGTCCGAGGCTTTCATCCACTCATAGAGTTTGGAGTTTTCGATGGCGATAGTGATATAATTGGCCAGATGCATCAAGATTTCTTTGTCATTTTTGGTAAAATCCCCCGATTTTTTATTCAAAGCCTGAAGGGTTCCGATGCATTTATAATCGCGATTGATCAGCGGCACACACAGAATGTTTTTCGTTTTAAAACCTGTTTTTTCGTCAATACCCGGATAAAAACGAGGATCCGAGTACGCATCCGGAACAATCAGGGGAGTTTTATTGCTATAGACCCAGCCGGCCACGCCGGAGTTTTTTGGCATGTTGATTTCATTTCTTTTCAGATCTGTGGAAACAAAAGCTGCTAAATTGAAGCCTTTTTCATCAACCAAAAAAACAGAAGATCTCTCAGAATCCATTATTTGATTTGTCTGTTTGACAATCACCTTAAACAGATTGTCAAAATCCATTTCGGAGGTAATCAGCTGGCCGATTTGGAAGAGTTGATTATAACGGCTGATTTGGTTCCTGAGCAGCCTCTCGTCTTTGCGGCGAACCGTTTGCCTTCTTTTGGGTGAGCTGGCTTCTGAAGTTGCCATTAAGGGTGATCTCCTATAGTCAATCTTTTAAATCAGGGGTGTTGTCATTGTCAAGATTTTCAGAATTGCGAAAAAGGCTTTCATTTTTACAAGCCATCTCAAAAATAGTAGCTAACGCTCAAGAACAAGGCAAAAGCCGACGCAAAAGCGCAGTCCCGCCTTAGGCGGGATGAGCATCTATTATTAAGGAGGCTTTTAACGCAGTTATTGAGTGTTAGATGCATTTTTGTGATGGCTTATAGTTATTTTTCAGACCCATCCAATCAAGCGTGAATAGCCAAAATTTCTTTGCGCCGGACGCATTGACAAAATTTGATAAGTACCTATTTTTTCCCAGTATACTGCCCGAATCGAAATGGTGTTATGGAAGATTTGA
>JARRJQ010000285.1:7209-13990 GCA_037388985.1 Desulfobacterales bacterium
CGGGCCGGCTGGACGATTGTAGAAGAGCCGGAAACGGCCGATGTTATCGTTGTCAACACCTGTAGCTTTATAGAGGATGCTGTCGAGGAGAGCATTGAACTGATTCTTGATCTTGCCCGCTACAAGCAAGTTGGATCGTGCAAGCGGCTGGTTGTGGCCGGCTGCCTGCCGCAACGTTATCGTGAGCAAATTGCCGACCAGCTGCCGGAAGTGGATATCTTTATCGGAACCGGGGCGTTTGACCATATCGTTGAAGCTATTGAGGGTTCAAAATTTACAAAAGGCTGTTTGCTGCCCGATCCTGATCGTGTTGGCCCCCAGGAGCCAAATGCACCTCGAGCGCTTAGCACATCCCACATGGCTTATCTGAAGGTGGCTGAAGGCTGCAACCGGCATTGCACCTATTGTATTATTCCCAAATTGCGGGGCAAACAAAGAAGCCGGCCGCCGGAACTGGTGATTTCTGAAGCGCGAGAGTTGTTTGCGGTCGGTGTAAAAGAAGTGGTGCTGGTAGCGCAGGATACAACGGCATACGGCAAAGATCTCCGGCCGCCGACAAATCTCAGCCAGCTCGTCGAAGCCCTGGCCGTCGATCAGCGACGAAATTCGGAAGCCTCCGCTGATGAAAATGACACCCCCGGAACCTGGATCCGGGTGCTTTACGGACATCCTGAAAGCATCGATGATTCTTTCATAAAAACGGTTGCATCTCACCCCAATGTGTGCTCTTACTTTGATATTCCGATTCAGCATGCCAGCAGCGCGGTTCTCAAAAAAATGGGGCGCCGGTATACCCGAGATGATCTTCGGCGGCTGTTTGATAAAATCCGTTCGAAGGTCCCGGATGCCTCCCTGAGGACAACCATTATTGTGGGGTTTCCAGGAGAACGCGAAAAAGATTTTAAAACCCTTTTGCGCTTTGTCGAAGAGATTCAATTTGATCATCTTGGGGTTTTTCTCTATTCTGATTCCAAAGATCTTGCGTCCCATGGACTGCCCGGGCATGTGCCGGTTGGAGTCGTCCAGGAACGTTACGACCAACTGATGTCCTGCCAGCTGGATATATCGGCTCAAAATTATCGAAAATACATTGGTCAAACATTAGAGATTTTAGTCGAAGAAGCGGTGGAAGATAAGCTGTATGCCGGCCGCGCAACCTTTCAAGCCCCCGAAGTCGATGGGATGACCTACATAAAATCCGGGTATGCGTCAGCCGATCCACGGATCGGATCATTTTCGCAAATTCGGATAACGGATGCCATGGAATATGACCTCATTGGGGATTCGATATGAATGATCTTAAGCAAAAGATCTTGAACGAAAATGAAAATGATCTGAAAATAATTGAAGCCCAACTTGCCGAGAATTTAAAGCCCTACCTGGATCTGGTATCCGATGTTGCCCGCCATATTTTGTTTGCCGGTGGCAAGCGATTGCGGCCTTTGCTGCTGGTCCTTTCCGCCAAACTCTGTGGTTACCATGATGACTATGCCAAAACCGTTTCAACGGCCCTTGAATATTTGCATGCAGCCACGCTTTTGCATGACGATATTGTGGACGATGCCATTCTCCGACGGGGAAAAACAGTCGCGCACTCTGTCTATGGCAATGCAATAACAGTGCTGGTGGGAGATTTTCTTCTTGCCCGGGCGCTGGCTATTTGTGCAGACTCGGACAAAATCATGGTGATCCATATCATTTCAAGTTTGACCGAAAACATGTCCACCGGTGAAGTCCACCAGTTAATGCGCAAGGGGGATGTCAGTCTCACCGAAGATGAATATCTGGAAGTCATTCGCCGCAAAACCGCCGTTCTTTTCCAGGCCGCCTGTACTATTAGTGCCGTCATTTCAGATGCTCCGAAAGAAAAAGAAGAAGCGCTTGCCAGCTTCGGCCATAACCTCGGCCTTGCGTTTCAAATGGTCGATGATTTATTTGACTATATTATGGATACGGATGAGCTGGGGAAACGGGTCGGAGCCGATCTCAGAGAAGGAAAATTAACATTGCCGGTTATTTATGCACTAAAGCAGGCAGACTCGGCCGATCGGCAGCAGATGTTAAAAATAATCCAAAATGAAAAGTTCAGCCTTGAGGAATTTCAACTTCTCATTGCGCTGATGAAAGAATACGGTGGGATCGCCTATTATAGCGGACTATGTGCTTGCCCGAACCACTTAGCTTCCACATCAGTCGGCTGCTTATCACTTGAATTTCTGGCAAAATTCATTTAAGGAATATTACCACCAAGTTATGAACCAAACGGAGATCCCCAAAAAATGCAAAAGATATCCGGCATGCTATCAAAACCAAAGAACGTCATTTTGCTGATGCTGGTTTTGGTTTTGACCCTATTTTGGTCGGCGACTGCGGTTGCTGAACGTCAGATGCAGAATAAAACATTCGTGGTGATCGGAACAAGCGGGGTTTATGGTGATAACATTCAGGCGGCCAGAGATCAAGCTATCTCAGAGGGTCTGGTGACGGCGGTCGCCTTGATGACCGAAGAGATTCTTCAAGTGGATTCATTGGTCGAAAACTTTCCGCAGGTAAATGAAATCATATATGAAAATACCAAAGCCTTTGTTCAGGATTACAAAGTTTTAACTGAAACACAGTTCGCCAAATCTTACCGGGTCATTGTCGAGGTTACAGTTGCGGGTCCGAAAATTGAAAAACAGCTCTCCAACGCAGGTATTTTAAGGGTAAAAGTGGTACTGCCTGCAGTACTTTTTTTGATCTCAGAACAGAATCTTCAGGAAGACTCCCCGCGTTACTGGTGGGGAAAACAAATGAGCGGTTTCGAATCGATTACTGAAGCAACCATGTCAAATATTTTAAAGGCACGAGGGTTTCGGGTTATAGCGCATGTCGGAATGGAAATTCCTAAAATCGCTGATTGGGGTTCAAATGAAAAGCCGATCTTAAGCGCTGAAGAGGCAATCAACCTCGGCAAGCGTCTGCAAGCTGATGTGGTGGTTGTGGGCGAGTCTATCGCCAGCCTTACCCCCAGCGTTATGGGCGATAATTTAAAATCTTTTAAAGCGAGCTTGAATGCCCGCGCACTGCGGACAGAAACCGGCGAAGAAATCGCCGATCTTTCGCGAATATCGGTTACCGCCAATGTGGATGAAGGTGTGGGTGGCAGAGAAGCCCTTACCATGGCCGGAACTCTGGCCGGCGATGAGCTGGCCACCCGATTGACGAGTGCATGGCGCAAATTGGCCGAAGAACCTTCTTCGCTGGAACTCCTGGTGGAAGGTACGGGAAATCTTGCTAATTTTGTAAAATTTCGTAGAGCGCTGACCGGCATTTCCGGAGTCGAAGGCATTCGTGTAAAAGAGATAAAGCCCAATGAAACGACATTAGTCATTGAATATAAAGGCAAAGCCGAGGAACTGGCCTCAGCGCTAATGCTTCAGAATTTTGGCAATTTCGGGATTAACATTTATGAGATTACACCGCAGAGTTTGAAGATAGCGTTGATCCCGGGTTAGAAGCGGTTTCATAACCACATCTAATGTCCGATAGCTGTGTTGTCCCGCAAATTGAAATACTCACGTACTTACGTGTACGCTCCGTTTTCAATCCGCGGGACGCCTTACTCTCGAACATGATCTGTGATTCTGAAACCGCTTCTATTTATTTTTTTATTCAACAGATATTAGAATAATTTCAGACATTAAAATACCGGCTCAATTTCCCTTGACAGGGCAAATAGCCGGTGTTAGGTGAAAAGGTTATTACAGGCACGTAGCTCAGGGGGAGAGCGCTACCCTGACACGGTAGAAGTCGGGAGTTCAAATCTCCCCGTGCCTACCATGAAAATCAAGGGGTTACAGCAATGGCTGTAGCCAGTTTGTATATGTTGGAGAGAATTGGGAATGGAAATTTGGACATCATAGCGGATCAACATACGGGTGCTGCGTAAACCAACCTCAACGACCTGGCTGCTGTGCACGATCAGGGCGCAACTCCGCCTCCTTCAAAATAACGATGATCTTCTCCTGACTGAAACATGTGCCTTTCATAAGAATCCTCCTTTTCACTTTTTGAGGATTCTAACATATCTGGTAGTCTAGTTTTCGGGGAGCAGGGCATTTTATGGATCAAAGGTCAAACGGAGACTTGACCCCATTTGTCAAAGCCCAACGAGCCCTGCTTCGTTGTTCCGCCGTCTCATAACTGCCTTCGGTGTAAACCGCCGGGCCGTTTCAAGATGGCAATTGAGCATGTTTTCGATGAAAGAGAATCGTACAATAACCTCTTGCATCCTCACCGGTCTTGGCAAAAACGGCACGATTTGTTAATAAGGGTTGGAAATCGGAGGGGGTTGCAAGAAAGGACGTAGTGTTTCGATGGAATCTCGGTATTACTCTCAGAAACTGAATCGGTATTTTTCCACGCGATTAGATTTCTTGATCTATGCTCACGATGGTCGAGGTCTCGGGCACGCAAGCCGAAGCATTGCCATTGGTTTAGCCTTGCGCAGAGTTAAGCCAAAATGCAAGACACTATTCGTTTCAGGATGTAAACAGACCGCCGACCTGATAGGGAATGGGAGTCTGGACTGGATTAAGCTTCCATCCTATGCGACCACCATTGTCGAAGGCCGCCCTGAAGGCATTTATGGCCATGCTAATTTTTATAAATCGGTTCTGGGGCAGTTGCGAAGCGAGCAGTTGGCCTCAATTATGAAAACTTTCCAGCCCCGAATCGTACTCGTTGATCATAGCCCCATGGGTAAAAGGCGCGAATTGCTTAGAGCCTTGGAGATCACGGAAACTGCAGATACTCAATGGGTCTTGGGTCTTCGAGGAATCATTGGGGATGACAAAGCTGTTTGGTCAGATCAATCGATTCAATGCTTCAAAAATTATTACAATTCGATACTATGGTATGGAGATACGAGGGTTATGGGCGCTGAGTATTCCGATATCATCGAAAGTCGTTTCGGGGTTAAACCATTGGAATCAGGGTATGTCTCGAGATTAATGGAAAGTAAATATCTGATGACATCGGAAAAGGATACCCTGGCTGGAACCATTTCAATCCCCTGGGGGACTGAGACGACGTGGAAATTTGTAATAAAAATCCATGACGCAATCAAGGGGATCGGCGGAAACTACGGCCCCTGGCGTCTTTTTGTGGACAAAGAGAAGAAAGAGGTGATCCAGGATCTCTTCCGAAATCTACCCTTTTGTACTGTTTATAAGGTCAGTGAGGAATATACCTCTTCCTTATTAAATTCGAGAGTGGCTTTGGTGTATGCGGGGTATAACAGCATTAGCGACATCCTGGCCGCACGAATACCAACCGTTATTGTCCAGCGCGACATTAAAGACCGGGAGCAGCAGATTCATGTTGAAAGGCTCCTGCCGTTCATCAAAGCAAACGTCTCTGTTCTGGCGGAATCGAACACGGACACCCGGTCGCTCCAGCAGGCCTTGGAAAATCAGTTGCACGCCCCACCTTGGCAAAATGATATTGTTAACATGAATGGTGCTGAAATCGCTGCGCTTACCTTGGCGGAAGGGATTATCTGTGAGGAGTAGCAGGGATGGGCAGCTTTGGCCATCTTAATCTAAGGTCAAACAAAGACTCGCCCCCTATTTTGTGACTTGACTGATAATTCTTCATTATGGTAAGTCGCAGGCACTGCTCTGAGATATTACGGAGCCCGGGGACCGTCCTCAATCGTGCTCCTTATCAAATTGTAAATCAACCATTAATCTGCAACGTATCGATTCATGTTGGACTGACACGGTAGAAGTCGGGAGTTCAAATCTCCCCGTGCCTACCATGAAAATCAAGGGGTTACAGCAATGGCTGTAGCCCCTTTTTTGTACAAAAATAAATAACATAACTTACATCTGTGATGATATTGAAGCTAATTTGAATTTGATAAGGGCATTAAAAAAGGTTTTCTGGATATCGTTTGATAAAATCGTATTTTTCATTATATTAGATTGTATGTTTTCAGGTCGTAGTCGATGGTTAAGCGCTTATCAAGATAGATGGCGAAGACGTTGAGCGCCGATTTTTCAGATAAGCTTCTTTAAAATGGGCTGAATTTAGATAGGATTTTTTATGCCGTCCGGGAAAGGCATGATTGTTTTGATGGGCTCAGGTGAGCTGACCGCCACCATGGTTGAGGTTCACAAAGAATTGCTGGCTCGAGTTCCAGCCGCACGTAAAGCCGTTTTTTTAGACACCCCGGCCGGCTTTCAGCTCAACGTGGATCAAATTTCAAAAAAGGCCCAGGAATATTTTCAGGCGCATGTTCAGCATGAGCTGTCCATTGTTTCTTTCAGATCAACCGAAACCCTAACCCCCTATGAAGCCGAGCAGGCCTATCAGACATTGCGCGAAGCCGATTTTGTTTTGATCGGCCCCGGAAGTCCAACATATGCCGTGCACCACTGGCTGCGATCATCCATTCCGGAAATCCTTATCAAGCGCATCAAAGAAGGCGGCTGCCTGGTGGCTGCCAGCGCAGCCGCACTGACCGTAGGGCGCTTTACGCTTCCGGTTTACGAGATTTATAAAGTCGGTCAAAAGCTGCATTGGATCGATGGCATGGATATTCTCGAACAATTTGGTTTCAATCTGGTAGTGGTTCCACACTGGAACAATGCGGAGGGGGGCAATCATGACACGCGCTTTTGCTTTATGGGCCAACCCAGATTCAGGCAACTGGTTTCTCTTTTGCCGGAGGACGTATCGATTTTAGGCTTAGATGAACACACTGCTTGCATCCTGGATTTTGAAAACGATGAGG
>JARRJQ010000286.1:0-5293 GCA_037388985.1 Desulfobacterales bacterium
GGGATGCCGACTCTGAGCATACCGCCGGCTTGGGGCTGAGATTCGTAAATGGTGGATAAGATCCCTTTCCTCGCCAGATGATAGGCGCAGGAAAGTCCCGCCGGACCGGAGCCGATAATCGCGACCTTTTCCTTCCGTGGTGGAGCGCACTCGATCTCTATTTTCCGGCAGTCATACCGGTCGGCGGCCAGACGTTTCAGGTCGCGAATGGCGATCGGTTCATCGACGTCACAGCGGCGGCAGGCGTCTTCACATCCATGCGGGCAAATCCGGCCCAGCACACCGGGCAAAGGCAGGTCCTGCATAATGATCTCAAGGGCTTCCTTGTACTTGCCCATCTTGACCATGTTGACATAGCCCTGCACGTTCAAACCGCCAGGGCATGCCAGGCGGCAGGGGGACTTGTCCCCTTTTTCGATGGCGAAAGCGCCGGGGATAGCCTGGGCATACTGCTTGTAAGTCGCCTTTTTAGTGCCGAGACCTTCCTGATATTCATCCGGAAGATCGACAGGACAGACCTTGGTGCATTCGCCGCAGCTGGTGCACTTGGCAAGGTCAATATAGCGGGGTTGTTTGCGGACCCTGGCCGTGAACCTTCCCGGTTCGCCTTCCAGTGCGAGCAGTTCACTTTGAGTTAAAAGCTCTATGTTTAAGTGCCGGCCGACCTCGACCAGTTTGGGCGATCCGCCGATGGCCGCCGATTTTTCCACCAAATAAACGTAGTATCCCGAGTTGGCCAGATCCAGGGCAGATTGCATTCCTGCGATGCCGCCACCGAGCACCATGACCGAACCGACTTTGCGCGTATTATCCATTTTGTCTTTCCTTTAAGTCAATTCCAATATTTCAGGAAGCTTGTGTTCCCAGCCGAGAGTGGCAAGCAGAACACCAGCGAATCCTTCCTGTTTTAAAGTTGTCACCAGTTCCCCTGCAATTCGAATACATTCGCGCACCTTGTCCGGGGATTTGCGTATTCGTTCAATTAGTTCTTCGGGAACATATACGTCTTGCATATTGCGCGCGATGTAGCGAGCCATCCCTAAAGATTTGAGCAGCAACACTGTGGGAATAATAATTGTTTTTTGCCGATCCGCACGTTTCATGAAGGGTTTCAGGCTCTCAACATCGAACAGGGGCGGCGTGATAAAAAAGCTTGCACCTGCTTCAATTTTTTTGTTCATCTCTTCCAGTTCCAGTTCGGGAGATTTGCCTTTGGCCCCGGCATCGACTGTTGATCCGACCAAAAACGCGGGCGAACCTGCAAGCTCAACGCCGGCCATGTCCCGACCTTTTTGCAGATCTTGGATAACCTGCAGCAATTCAAAAATGTCAATATCATACACTGGGCGGGCCTTATGGTGATCTCCATAGCTGGGATCTTGGCCGGTAACCGCCATGACATTGCCAATGCCGCAACCATAAGCCGCCAGGAGGTCGGCTTGCAACGCAATCCGGTTGCGGTCGCGGCAGCATACCTGTATGACGGCCTCAAGCCCCTGCTTTTGCAAGATCATGGAAGCGCCCAATGAGCTCATACGCATGACGGCATTGCTCATCTCGGACACCACAAACGCATCCACATGGTCTTTAGCCCTTTTAGCGTTGGCAACCATCTGGGAAGTATCCACTCCTTTGGGCGGCTCTATTTCTGCCAGGATGGCAAATTCCCCAGCCTCGAACCTGCGTTTTAACTGCATTTTTCCCTCCGCTTTGGAATCTTGAAGCCAATTCCAGAAATTTGGACGAATGCTTTTTATAGGCTTTTTCCGCCTTAATTACAACATTTTTTTATGACTAGTTTTGTATAGATTAAAGTGGCAGCCCCAATAAACCGCAGTTATCTAAATAGCACATACTATTTGAATTATGTTCAAACAATAAGAATCGGTTATCCTTGACATTATTTCCAATATTATGATATTTCTACACCTTTTGTTTAATTTAAGATCCAGGTCTCAGCGGAACAAAACCACCCGCGAATTGGGTGAGTGCCGAAGCTTGCTCATTACAGATCGTTGATGGAGCAGACACTTCAGATTGATGCGACTTCCGCTGGACTTATCGGACGAAAATCAAAACCCAAAAAAATCCGGCAGCAGTCGGAATAACCCTTGAGCGCACAGGATGTATACCATGAGTAAAGATAAGACAGTAGGGTCGGTGATGGTCATCGGGGGCGGCATCAGCGGAATGCAGGCGGCACTCTATTTGGCTGATTCCTGTTTCTATGTTTACTTGTTGGAAATATCGGCCGCCATCGGCGGCATGATGGCCCAGCTGGACAAGACATTTCCGACCAACGACTGTGCCATGTGAGTGATCTCCCCGAAACTGGTCGAGGTCGGCCGGCACTTAAATATTGAATTACTGACGACTACCGAACTCTTGGATCTCAAAGGTCATCCAGGAAACTTCACTGCCACCGTCAGGCAACAGCCCCGCTTTGTGGACCTGGCAAAATGCACCAGCTGCGGTGAGTGTGCAAAAGTCTGCCCGATCTCGCTGCCCAATGAATACGATGAAGGCCTGTCGGAACGCAAAGCGATTTACAAGCAATACCCCCAGGCGATTCCCGGCGCTTTCGGAATTAGCAAGCGCAGCACAGCCCCTTGCAAAGCGACCTGTCCGGCCCACGTCAGCATCCAGGGTTACATTGCCCTGATCAATGAGGGTAAATATCGTGAAGCACTGGAATTGTTTAAAGAGGACCACCCCTTTCCCGGTATTTGCGGTCGCGTATGCCACCATCCCTGCGAAGAGATATGCACCCGCAACGATGTGGACCAGCCCTTGGCCATTCGGGAATTGCATCGCTTTCTGGCCGACTGGGAATTAAGCCAGGATGAGCCGTATATCCCTCAAGTGGCTGATGCACAGGAAGAAAAAGTGGCCATCGTGGGCTCAGGTCCGGCGGGATTGACGGCAGCTTACACCCTTGCCAGGCAAGGCTATCCGGTGACGATTTTCGAAAAATTGCCGGTTGCCGGCGGTATGATGGCGGTGGGCATACCCGAATACCGCTTGCCCAGGAATATTCTTCAGAGCGAAATCAAAGTAATCGAGCAAATGGGCGTCACCATTAAAACCGGTGTCACCTTTGGCAAGGACATTACCTTGGACAGTCTTAAAGCGCAGGGCTTTTCAGCCCTTTTTATGGCCGTCGGATTGCACGGCGGACGAAGCCTTGGCGTGGAAAACGAAGATATCGAGGGTGTACTGCAGGGCGTTGATTTCTTGCGTGACACGGCCATGGGCAAAGAGGTTTCCATCGGTGACGATGTCATCGTCGTTGGCGGCGGTAATGTCGCCATTGATGTGGCCCTGACGGCCAAACGCAAAGGAGCCAAGCAGGTCACTCTGGTCTGTCTGGAAAAGCGCGAGGAGATGCCCGCCTGGGAGCATGAGATCCAGGAAGCGCTGGAAGGCGATATTGAGATTATCAACAGTTTTGGACCCAAGGCATTCTTTATTGACAAAAGCAGCAGGGTCTCGGGCATCGAATTTAAAACTTGCACCGCTGTATTCGACACAGAAGGCCGCTTCCGTCCCACCTATGATGAAAACGAATGTAAACCGGTTTTCGGCGACACGGTGATCATCTCCATCGGCCAGAGTATGGACATGGGTTTCATCAAGGAGCAGGGCATCGCCACCTCACGTGCGGGCGGGCTGGAAGCCGACCCGCTAACACTGCAGACGCCCATCGACTGGGTGTTTGCCGGCGGGGATGCCGTTTACGGGCCCAAGTCGGTAGTGGACGCCGTTTCCTGCGGCAAGGAAGCCGCCGAAAGCATTCACCGTTTCATCAACGGGTTGGACTTGAATTCAGGCCGTGAAAAGAAATGGGAATTTGAAAAACCGGATGTATCCCTGGAATCTCAAAAACTGAGAACCCCGGTTCGCTGTTTGGATCCGGCCGCCCGGGAGTGTAACTTTCTTGAGGTTTCTTTCGGTTATAATGAGGCTGAAGCAAAAAAAGAGGCCGATCGCTGTTTACGCTGCGGCATTTGTTCCGAATGCTACCAGTGCGTCAACGCCTGCCTGGCTGAAGCCATCGATCATACCCAGGTACCGGTCCAGAAGCAGATCAAGGTCGGATCGGTCATTCTATCCGCCGGCACTGACACTTATGATCCTTCGCCCTTAAAAGAATTCTATCGCTACGGCACCAATCCCAATGTGATGACCAGCCTCGAATTCGAGCGGATCCTGAGTGCCTCGGGCCCGACCATGGGGCATCTTGTTCGCCCATCGGATGAAAAGGAGCCTAAAAAGATCGCATGGCTCCAGTGCGTCGGTTCCAGAGATACCAATAAATGCGGCAACGGCTATTGTTCAGCGGTGTGCTGCATGTATGCCATCAAGGATGCCATGATTGCCAAAGAGCACTCCGGCTCTGATCTGGATTGCGCAATTTTTAATATGGACATTCGTTCCTATGGTAAGGATTACGAGAAATACTATCTGCGGGCAAAGGAGCGTGAAGGCATTCGTTTTATCAGGGCCCGGATCCATACGATCAATGAAGACCGCAGCACACGCGATCTTCGCCTCGGTTTTGCGGACGAAAATGGCCAGATGGTGGAAGAGACCTTTGACATGGTCGTTTTGTCCGTCGGCCTGCAGGTTTCGAAATCGACCATCGAGCTGGCCGAAAGGCTGGGCGTGGACCTGAATAAATACAATTTTATCGACACGGATCCGTTCTCACCGGTGGCCACGTCCCGTCCGGGGATTTACACATGCGGCATTCTTCAGGGACCCAAAGACATTCCCGCTTCTGTAACGGAAGCCAGCGCCGCGGCCAGCGCTGCGGGCGCTGATGTGGCCGCAGCCCGGGGCAAGGATACCAAAGTCCTGGAATTTCCCGACCAAATTGATGTCAGCGAAGAAGAAGCGCGAATCGGTGTTTTTGTGTGTAATTGCGGCATCAACATCGGCGGTGTGGTCGATGTGCCGGATGTCAGGAAATATGCCGAAAGTCTGCCGCATGTCGTTTTCGCCGATGAAAACCTGTTTACCTGCAGCCAGGATACCCAGGATAAGATCAAGGAAAAGATCGAAGAAGAAAGACTGAACCGGGTGGTGGTAGCCTCATGCAGCCCCAAGACCCACGCCCCCATGTTCATGGAGACACTGGAGGCCTGCGGTCTGAACAAGTACCTGTTTGAAATGGCCAACATTCGCAACCAGGATTCATGGGTACATGCAAACAATCCGGACATTGCCACTGCAAAGGCCAAAGATCTCGTTCGGGCAGCAGTGGCCCGCGCCGCCACCCTGAGACCGCTGC
>JARRJQ010000287.1:0-9271 GCA_037388985.1 Desulfobacterales bacterium
CAAACATGTCTAATCTAGAGTAGAAAGCAGCTCGGTAAATATAGACGTTGGGAACGTTTGGTTCTATTTTGATTGCTTTGGTGAAATAAATTATGGCCTCTTTATGTTTGCCCTTTGTAACAAAACTTTTGCCCTGATTAAAATAAGATTGGGCCATTTTTGACTGGCGAGTTTTCGCAACTTGATGTCTGGGTCCTGAATTTTGCTCAGGAGATTGGGCATAGGATGCGGCACTTAAGTTAACCAAGGACACAGCGATAATTTGACAAATCGCAATTACAGGATGGTTTTTCATTTTGACCTCTTTTTTGTGCCCACTCGTTAAACGATAGAAAAATGCAATTGCTTTAATTTGGATTACAATTTGAGCACCTTTTCGATTTTGAGCTTTTTTTCAGTGTTACAAAGTTAACTTTAAATTTGGTTTGAAAATTATAATGGTAGCTTTAGACGGATAAGTAAAAGGGGAACAAAATCAGTAGAGTATCGATTTTCGGTCAATTAGAGGCGATCTGAAGTAAAAATGGGCGATTTTTAAAATTCTACTTTAATCGTAAACTTAAAAATTATTTACAATTGAGAGCGAAATATGAAAAAAGTGAAAATCGCAAAGCTTAATATTACTGATACAACGCAACAAACCTATTCTGACATATATGAACTTTCGACTTCACTGTCTTGCTACAAAAAGCACTGAAAACCGGCTTAAAAGGGTAGTGAAGAATAGACTAAAAATGTGCAGAAATTGGTTTCAGCCGTGTGAGAATTCGTGTGAGAAAAACTTTCCAAAATCTGCTAAAATTGTCAAAAATCGGAAAAGATGTGGAAAATTAAATATAACGATTTCAGTTGCTTGTAATAAATTAAGGAGGTTAGGAAACTTGGAGGTCGTTACTGAAAATCCCCGTGTCGGCAGTTCGATTCTGTCCCTCGGCACCAGTTTCAAAAAGGAAGCCCAGCATTTTGCTGTGCTTCCTTTTTTTAGCTTGATCTTGAATAATGCGACGGAAATCTCGCGCCCCTGCTTTTACAACAGAAACGCAAAACAATCCTGCCGTTTGGTATGAATTTAATTCACCATAAAAATAAAAATAATTTCATAAACGAATAGAAAAAATAAAATCTTGATAATTTTTTCTTGACTTTTTATTTTTCGAAAATTAAATGAATATTCAGTTAATTCTTGCCAAATAATGAACAATGCGAAAAAATCTGAAAGCCGAGATCCGCAAGCCCTCAATTCTCGAGAATTACTATCAGGTCATTCTTGAGGAAGGTTTTGAAGGGGCATCTATTGGTAAAATTGCCAAACGCATGAACATCCACCCGAGCTTGATCATCCATTATTTTAAAACCAAAGAAAATATGACCATTGAATTGGTGGATTTACTCATTGAGAAATATGAAGCACCAGAGTTCCTTCAGCTCAGCGATATTAAAGATTTAAATATGCGATTTCAAGCATTTATCAACACTCTCTTTTCACTCGAATGGTCACGAACGATTGATCCCGGTATTCATTTCTTTTTCTACTATTTGAGCTTCAGAAATCCTAAGATCCGGGAGCGTTACGAGGCAATGATTCAAGGTTTCAGGGATTACTTGGTTAATGAATTACAGATCTACAAAAGAGAAGGCATTGTAAAGGTAAAAGACCTGAAAAAGGCTGCCGATATCATTGTCACATTAATGGAGGGCTTAGAGTTCCATGCTCACTTTCTATCGGAACGTCAACCGTTTGAAGTCTTTGCTAGTTATGCCAAAGGCACGGTGTTTTCGATGTTGAGAGATGAAACTTTTTCCTCTAATTTCGCGGATTCAAATTAGAAAAAACGATAATAACAGGAAAATGATCCATGATTGATTACGACGACGATTATACCAGCGATTATAAGGGGAGGGATCTCAAGACTGCTTTGGAAGAAGCCCAGCAAATGGTGGGTATCATTCTTACCCCGCCGGATGAGACATCCCTTGAGGTTCGCGAAGAGATCGCCCGAAAAACCGTTCGCAATTTTCGCGATCATATTAATAAGGGATTTTTGGAATACCGTAAATCGGTCACCGAGGCGACCAATTTTGCGATGACCGAGTGGACTGGCGGGGGTTCGATCTCTCAGTTGGACCGCTCTCCCCAATACAGCCAGGAAATGCTCGATCCCCTGCGGGCCCAATTAGCACGCATTATTGCTTTGCTGACGCCTGGCAAAATTCAATATGGATTTTTTGCCAATTCCGGTACGGAAGCGGTGGAAGGCGCCATGAAGCTAGCAAAGCTCTACACGGGAAGAAAGGGTTTTATTGCCATGCTCAAGGCCTTTCACGGCAAAACCTTAGGATCCCTATCTTTGATGGGCAAAAAAATGTTTCGACGGCCGCTGCTGCCGCTCTTAGAAGGCGTTCGGCATGTTCCATTCGGGGATGCCGATGCGGTGGAACAGGCTCTATCAGCGGCCAAGGCAGTGGGTGATGAAATCGCAGCAGTGGTTGCCGAACCCGTGCAGGGTGAAGCCGGTGCGGTGGTGCCGCCGGATGAATATTGGCCGCGGCTGCGGGAGGTGTGCAACCATTACGGTGTGCTCCTGATCGCCGACGAGGTTCAAACCGGTATGGGCCGAACCGGTGAGATTTTCGGTGTTGATCACTGGCAGGTGGCCCCGGATATTCTCTGCCTGGGTAAGGCCCTGGGCGGCGGTGTGGTACCTATGTCAGCCTTCTTTTCAACACCCAAAATCTGGGAATGCATGGAGCCCAATCCATTTATGCACACCAGCACGACTGGTGGAAATCCGCTGGCCTGTTCCGCGGCGCTTGCGGCCATTACCGTATTGCTGGAAGAAGACCTGGCCGGGCAAGCTAAGACTAAGGGCGAGTATATGCTAAGTCAGTTAAGACAACTTCAAGAGCGCTATCCGGGTGTGCTGTCTGATATCCGCGGACTGGGATTGTTGATCGGTATGGAGTTTCCCACCGACGGTGTCGGCTATAAAGTCGCATCCGGTCTTTTTTCGCGCGGGGTGCTGACCGCGGGCACCTTAACGAATTCCAAGACGATTCGTATCGAGCCCGCACTAAATGTCCCCAAGGAAATTCTGGATGAAGTCCTCAACCGGCTCGAAGATGTGTTTAAAACCATTGAGATGCCGAAACGGCCTGAACCCATGAACCTTTACGCCGGACAAGTCCTGCATGTGGATTTAACCTCCCAAAAGATCCAGCCTAAACCCATTAACAAAGCGTGGCTGCAGGACTATATCGGTGGCTGGGGTCTGGCGGTCAAATACTTTTACGAACTGGCGGATCCCAAAACCGATCCATTGTCCCCAGATAACGTCATGGTGATCATGACCGGCCCTCTGTGCGGCACCCTGGCGCCCACGGCATCACGCATCTGCCTGGTTTCCAAGTCGCCGCACACCGGCACTATTTTCGAAACCAACATGGGCGGTGCATTCGGGCCGGAACTGAAATTTGCAGGCTATGATGGTATAGTTATCACCGGTAAGGCTAAACATCCGGTGTATCTGCGTATCGTCGATGATGAGGTCAGCCTTGAAGACGCCAAGCCGGTCATGGGAAAAGGCATTTTTGAAACCGAACGATGGCTGGCCCGGAAAATGGGCCATGGCGCCAAAAGCCTTTGCATCGGGCCGGCCGGCGAAAACCTGGTGACTTACGCCTGCATCGGATCAGAGGCATACCGCCAGATGGGCCGCGGCGGAGCCGGACCACTGTTTGGCTCTAAAAACCTCAAAGCAAGTGCCTGCAAGGGCACCGGCGGTGTCCAAGTCGAAGACATGAGTGTGTTTTATGAAAAAGTCACGCTCCACAAAGAATCCAATCTGTTAACCGGTGAAAATTTATGGGCTAAAAATGACGCGCGCCTGTGCCTCATGCCCCCTGGGCTGCGGAAACTTCACATCAGTAAACGGTGTTCAGGTGGAAGGACCGGAATATGAAACCCTGTGTCTGGGCGGGTCCAATTGTGAAATAAACGATATGGAGCAGGTCATGCGCTTTAACCGGCTGTGTGATGATCTCGGTCTGGACACCATGTCTGCCGGGGGCACTATCGGGTTGGCCATGGAACTGAGCGAATCGGGTGTTCACGATTTCGGATTGAAGTTCGGCCAGGCTGAAGAATACTTAAAAGTTATTACAGAAATTGCGAACTTATCGACGCCCCGCGGGCAGGATTTGGCCTTGGGTGCAGCCAAATTAGCGGACAAGTACGGTGCGCCAGAAAAAGCAGCCCACTCAAAAGGATTAGAGATGCCGGCCTATGATCCCAGGGGAAGTTACGGCATGGGGCTTGCCTATGCCACCAGTGAACGTGGTGCCTGCCATCTGAGAGCATTTACCATCTTTGCAGATGATCCCTTTAAGCTCAAAGCCATGGCAAGAGATGTAATGAATGCTCAAAACAGCAATGCCGCCAAATGGTCAATGTGTTTTTGTGATTTTTGGGGATCGGTGAATACGGAAATTATGGCTGATTTGCTGACAGCCGGTTCGGGCAAACAGGTTTCAGCCGAAGACCTAAACAAAGCCGGGGAGCGGATCTGGAACTTAGTGCGGTTGTTTAATCTCAAGGCCGGTTTTAACGCTGCAGATGACAAACTGCCCGAAAAGATAACCCGCCAGGCGCTTAAAAACGGCCCTCACGACGGCCGCGTATTAAGCGAGGCAGATCTGGAGGAAATGAAAGCGCTCTACTATCATCTGCGCGGCTGGGATCAAGAAGGACGGCCCAAAGCAGAGAAATTGCGGGAGCTGGGGCTTGAGGGCCTCTAGCAGTCTGTCGGAATACCGTTAATAAATGAAACTATTTTGGCCTATCGATGGTCGAAACTTCATTGTTCAATCTGTTCTTTGAAAATTATTGTCGATTTTGGCTTTAGGCCCGGTTCAGTCTTGTTCCAGTGTTCTCATGCAGGTGCTGCTAAGCGGTTTGCTCTGAACAATTTGAGCAGATTGTGGGTTAAACAGATCAAATCCCATTCGGCCTTAACCTTTTCCAAGCCACGAAAAGAAAAACGACGAAATCCACGGACTTCTTTGATCTGGCCAAAAACCGGCTCCACGATATGCTTGCGCCGGCTGTAAATCTTACGACCTTTAATCGTTTTTAGCTTTCGGGCCATACGCTGTGTTTTGCTCGCTGATTTGGCAATCCGTCCGCGCAAAGCCGGCGCTGGTGGATCGCTGTGGCTGACACGGCCGGTGGCGATATAAGCATCAATGCCCGATGTTTGCAGCCGTTGACAGTTCGCCTCGCTGTAATATCCGTTATCCGCGCTTAACTTTGCAGGCATCTGCCCAACGGTGTTGATGCTCAGCTTTTTGATCATCGGTGCCAGTTGTTGCCGATCCACAGGCTGCTGGCTGACGGCGGCGGCAACAATGACCTGGGCCTTGTCATCGACAGCCGCCTGGCAGTTATAGCATTGTTGAAAGGATTTGGTGCTGGCCTCCAGCATCACGCGTGAATCCGGATCAGTGAAGTTGCGCTGCTCTTTGGCCCTGGGTTTATTTGAGGGCGCTTTGGGAGGCCGGCCGCCGCGCCGTTCGCTGCGATTATTCCAGGCCTTTTTCTTGGCTTGGTAGGCGGGTTGCTGCGCTTTTGCCCGCTCAACTGCCTGTTGTTCAAGGGCCTGTTTAGCTTCACGAATCTTAGCCAGCCGCGTTTTGGCAAAACGCAAATCTTCAGGCAATTGATCAGCCCGGTTGCCTTTGCCGTATAGCGCATCTTCTTTTTGATCGCAGGCTTCTGCATCCAAAAGCAACGCGTTGATTTGCTTTTTAAGTTCAGCTTCTTTTTGTTGCATGCGCCGGTAACTCATGGCTTTGTGCTTGGAAGCATTGGCGCGCACTTTGGTGCCGTCCAGGGCCACATGGCCCAGCTTGACCAAGCCGGATTGGCGGCACAGCAAAAGCACTTCTGTAAAAAGTGCCGAGAGAGTTTTTAAATGGCGGCTGCGAAACTCGGCAATGGTGTCGTGATCCGGATGTTGATTGGCGGTCAGCACCCGAAACGGAATCCAGTGATAAGTGGCCTGCTCAATTTTGCGCGAGCTGGGCATGCCCATACAATAGGCATAAAGCAGCAGCCCCACCATCATCCGCGGGTTGTAAGGTGGTTGTCCGCCTTTGGCGCCGTCGTAAAGTTCATAGATCGGATCCAAATTGAGCTCATTGACTACATCGATGATGAAATAAACCAAATCATCTTCAGCCAGCCATTGCTTTAAATCCGGAGGCAGTAAAAACAATTGGTTTGGCTCATAGGGTCGAAATCGCATGTGATAATTTTTCATAAAAACAATATGACAAATACACAATGCTTTGAAAACAGCTAATTTGCCGATAATTGAATATTTTTAACTGTTGCAGCTCTATCGAAAAACTCTTGAAAATCTGAGGTTCTCCGACAAACTGCTAGACCTTTTTCGGTTACAACCGGTCCAACGGGCTCAACCGGCCAACCGAATCGGTTATTGATTGGCTATCTGTTCCTGGCACTTCTTGATTTGTTTGACGACCTGGGCGGCGAACTGATAGCGTTTAGATACTGCTTTGCGCAACAATTTATCAACGAGTTTTACACAGCATTGCGGAGTTTTGGGTGCAATTTCGGGCAGCGGCGTATACGTGTTGCTGGTGATCGCATACATCAGCGTTGTAATGCTGTCCCCTTTGAAAGGTTTTTCAGCGCTCAACATCTCATATAGAACAACCCCCAGCGAAAAAAGATCTGAACGGCCGTCCACTTTTTGACCGTCCACCTGTTCGGGTGACATATAATTCGGTGTTCCGAAAATAACACCCGTCTGCGTTTTTGTTGATGAACTCATCACTCTGGCGATGCCAAAGTCGGCCACTTTGACCCGATCATTTTCCATCAGGATAATATTTGCCGGCTTGATATCGCGATGCACGACGCCCTGATGATGTGCATAATCAAGCGCTTCTGCCACAGCAGCGATTACATCGAGGATGCGACCGATGGGCAACATCGCGTCTTTCTGACAGAATTCTGAGAGGTTTTTGCCTTGAATCAGCTCCATGGCGATATAGGCCATATCATGGTCTTCACCGACATCATAAATCGTAACGATGTTGGGGTGCGAGAGCCTGCCTGCCGCTTCGGCTTCGCGGAAAAACTGGTCTTTGACTTCAGTCAGCTGCTGGGCTTCGACGTCGGCATAATTAAGAGTTTTGATGGCCACCTCACGATTGATGCTTGGGTCTTTACCCAGAAAAACGGTACCCATGGCGCCATGGCCCAGCTCCTTGATAATTTCATAACGTCCGAGAGTCGGCTTGGTAGTTGAATCTCCTAAAAATAGGCTGGTTTCCCTTTTTTTCGGACCGGGAGACATCACCAGCGCTTGTTCAATTTTTGCCAGGTTCTTGATTCTGTGTTTGATATCTTTAAATGCGCCGGCTCTTAATATCTGGTTATAAACCGCCAGGGCTTTGTTAAACATTCTTTTTCGCTCAAAATCCAGGCCCAGATGATAGAGCAGCTCTTTGACCGTTTTATCCTGAATTGGACATTTCATGAATCGCTCATAGGCCATATCCAGCAAACCCTGACCTTGAAGCGACAAACCCAGGGATTTGTTTAACTCGACGCTTTCATCCATTTTTTCTTCGAATAAACGCTTGCGACCGATGAGCGCAAAACCGATCAGGGCAAACAGGGCTGGTGTAACCATGCGTAGCCACAGCCCCTGGGTAATAAACAGGCCGATGGCTGTGCCGATCCAGGTTAACAGAAAAATTGCAAATATGAGCATGCCGATGCGAGGCTGCACCTTCGGGATCACAAACAATAAAAAGAAGCCGAAATATAAAAGAACCATGGTTTCCAGTGCCAGAAACCAAGCGGGCCTCGAAATATGCTTACCGTTTACCAGGTTTTCAACCGCATTCGCCATAATCTCGATTCCAGATGCCTGAGCATTTCCCGGGATTCTGTAGGTGGGGGTGAGTCCTTCGGCGGTTATCCCCAGCAACACAATCTTATGCTGAAATACATTTGGCGGAATTTTACCTTCAAGGACATCGGATGCCGCATATTTTTGAATGTTTCTTTCTTGCCCGCTGAAATCGATCAGCATCTGTTGATGCGCGACTGTTGGAATATACAGGTGTTTAATTTCCAGCCCGGAAGAATCCGGACGGACATTTCTGGTATGGGCACCGAAATATTTCATCGCCACCTGCAAGGCAAAAGAAAGAAAGTCTCTATTTTGAAACCGGATCAACAAAGGAACGCTGCGGGTGACATTATCCGGGTCGGGAACCAGGTTGGTATGCCCTAAAGCAGATGATTTCCTTGACAATTTAGCATAGGGTGCCCAAAGATCAGAAGCGACCAGAGGTTTATTTAAACGGCTGCCGAACAGCGATTAAGCGTTTGTCATGATCCAGTTGCCTGAGTGTTTCTGACAGGAGCTGGTCGATTTTGTTCAGCGTCCGCTTTTGACCAATCAGGGGTTTTTTACGAATTGTTTCTTTGAGGTTTTGAATTGCAACCAAACCATCATTGAGCTCCTCGTCGCGATACAGAATGGAAATTCCTATAGTCTGCGCGCCGCTTGCCGAGAGGGTATCGATGACATCTGCGATATAGGAGCGGGGCCAGGGCCAATCACCCATTTCTTTCAGGCTGGTATCATCGATGGCGACAATTATAACCGCAATACCCGATTCCCTGTGCCTAAAACGTGACAGCATATCGAATGCCCGGTATTCCAGAGAAAGCAATAGTTTAAAATTTAAAAGAATTGCTGCCACTGTCGCCATCAACAACAAAAGGCAAATCGACCGGCGAGAACCTAATGCGGTTTTAAAATCCATAGGCATCCATTAACACAGCGGTTTCGGAGTGAAAGAAACTGGGCCTGCTTTTTTTAAGCATGGCGGTTTGCGGGGCCTTTATTTTAAGCTAAATTCGAGCTGCCAGGATTCGCTGCCGTCATTTACGATGACATCTTCCTGGCGAATTTGGTTGACGGAAAAGCCTTCTACAGATTCTCCCTCCCGCACAACGTGACCGTTGATAACCGCAATCCGTTGCGCGGCCGACTTTGACCAGGCGATGGCCTGCAGCTTTAGTTTGTCGTCAGCCAGACGCCGATAGTTTCTTGGCGCTTGCGGGGGCATTGCTTGTGTTTTTCCCGTTGACGCAACGGGTGATCGGCGTTGGTTTTGTTGAGATTGGTTCTGGGAGACAGCCGGTGGCGGTTGTGAAATGTTCGCT
>JARRJQ010000288.1:0-4779 GCA_037388985.1 Desulfobacterales bacterium
ATGTAATAGTATTCTGCGCTAATCTATGAAATCTGCGGATTTAACGCTAAAGACCCAACTCCGACCACCTGGCTTCAACCCTTTTGACCATTTCTTTATCCAGTTCGATAGGTAGGGGTTTATGTTTCCAGTCATAAGGAATCGTGGCGTCCAGCAGCAGCCTGCCTGTAATGTCCCTTGACTCGATTGGAAGAGAAGGATCCAATGGAGTTGATCTTCCGCGTTTAATCACCTGGGATCGATTAGGCTGGAAACGAAAACTCAGCGCATACATGACCCTGGGGATATCCCAAGGGTCGATATCCTCATCCACCACGATGACCGTCTTCAGCCCATATGCACCCATTTCGGTTGAAATGGCTGCCGTCAGAACCTGATCGGCGTGGCCCGGATACATCTGTTTCATGGAGATGATGGCCAGAAATCTTCCCGAACCTTCAGGCGGGCAGTAAACGGCTTTAAGGCCGGGTATTTTCATAGCCAACAACTGCTGCCAGAGTGCTGCGCCATAGGAAAGCGCCATGGTCATGTGGGTGTCGGTTACCGCGCGGCCCACCGTGGTGCTCCAGAACACAGGATTGTTGCGATAGGTGACGCACTTAACATCGATATAATTGCGCGGATTTGCACCCACCCCGGAATAGTAGCCGGTATATTCACCGAAAGGACCTTCGTCCATGAATTTTTCGGCATCCACTTCGCCTTCCACGACGATCTCTGCATGGGCGGGTATGGGCAGATCTACGGTTTCGCCCTTGACCACTTCGACGGCTTCTCCGCGCAAAGCGCCGGCCACATCGTACTCTGATACAAATGCCGATATGCGGGCTGCCCCCAGGATAAAGAGCAATGGATCGCATCCAACGACAACCGCCACGGGCATGGGTTTTCCCATGGATTGGTATTTTTTGAGCATGATATCGGAATGTTTTCCCTTGATAAACTGAGTGCCCAGGTGATTTTTATCCAGCAACTGGAGCCGGTAGGTGCCCAGATTAACCCAGTCCGTATCCGCGTCTTTGGTAATCACGAAATGAGCCGTGCCGAAATACCGCCCGCCGTCAAGGGGGTAAAATTTGGGTGCCGGGAACCGCAAAAGATCGATTTCGTCACCGGTCATGATATTTTGCTTGCAGGGCGCTTCGGATGAATCTACCCACCTGGGCTCAATCAGATTTTGACCCAGCTTGGCCCAGGCGTCATATAAATCCACCAGGGAGGAGTCTGCGGGCTGTCCCATGATCAGAGATAATCGCTGGGTGGTGGTACATACACTGGTGATCACCGGAGAATCATAGTCTTTTACATTTTCAAATAAAAGAGCCGGACCGCTTTTCTCCTCATTGAGCTTGGCAATATGAGACAATTCCAGATTCCAGTCCACCTCGGCTGAAATTCTTTTTAACTGGCCTGCTTCTTCGGCCATTGCTATAAAATCTCGCATGTTTTTCATAAAAAATTTTTCCTCCTTTCACGGAATTTTAATCCGCTTCATGGCCTGTTCCAATAACAGCTGGCGACCGGTCTTTTTTCCCAGAACCGATTTCGCTTCGCGTTGGCTCCACACCGTTTCCGGGCGTGCCTGAACAATAAATATGTTTTCCGGATAAGGAATATCCTGATCAATCGCCCATTCAATATCCATTGGCCGGCCATAATGATTTTCAATGTTTTTGGCGGCTCTGACCAATATTTTTATTTCATTGTCTGTCAGGCAGCAGGTGCATTGCATATCTTCATCCACATCGGCTTCGATCACTTTTCCCTGCTTCAGGTCATATACACATTCGATGTGTTTGGTTGATACGGCCCGTTCATTGATTTCCAGCATGACCTTATCAACCACAAATTTATCCGGGTTGACCGAGCCTGAAACGACGGTTTCTCCCAATCCCCAGTTGCCCTCGATAACCACCTTGGAAACATCTCCATTAGTTGGATTCAGGGTAAACAACACCCCGGCCGCTTTGGAGTTAACCATTTTCTGAACCCCCACGCTGATCAGTACTTTTTCATGAGAAAATTCGTTTTTGATCCGGTAGGCGATCGCGCGAGTGGTATACAAACTGGCCCAGCAGTTTTGGACATGGGTAACAACCTGATCGGCGCCCTGAATCCAGAGGTAGGTATCCTGCTGACCGGCAAAGCTGGCGGTGGGCAGATCTTCGGCTGTTGCGCTAGAGCGCACCGCCACCGGAACCGATTCGACGCCGCACCTTTTACATAACTGTAAATAGCCGTCTTTAATGGCCCGCCCAACGGCCCCAGGTATCGTTGCTTTTTTGATCAATTCCTGTGCATCGCAACTCGCCCGGTTCAGGTCTTCCACATTATTTGGATTGAGATGGGCAAGGCGGTCGTAAATTTTATCTTTAATTCCGACGGCGGTAATGAATTCTAAATAGCTGTCTGTAGTTACGGCGAATCCGGGCGGAACGCGAATATCGGCTTTGATCATTTCACCCAGGCTAGCATTTTTGCCGCCGACAATCGGCAGGGAATCTTTATCCAGCTTTTCAAAATCCAGGATATAGTCCATATGGGGTGCCTTCATTGGCGTTGCTTCCAAAACCCCTTCCCTTGCGAGAAGGGGTTTTGGAACGGATGCTTACGATTAATTGGCAGGGGGTCCATAAATAATTTCAAGCGCTAAAGCGTTCAATCGGATTTTGTGCAATCTTTAGCCTGCCCGCTTAACGATTTCGACCACCCCGCTGTCGCCGTCCACCTTTAGGATGTCACCGGTTTTAATGATTGCGGTGGACACCCCCGTACCGGTTACCGATGGAACGCCGTACTCGCGGCAGACAATGGCCGCATGGCTGGTCAGCCCGCCGATGTCGGTAACCGCAGCTTTGATTTTGGTAAACACAGGGGCCCACGATGGATTGGTGGATGGACACACCAGAATTTCTCCGGGCTGCAGATTCACGATGTCTTTGAGCAGTTTCAGGACGCGGGCCGGACCTTCAACAACACCGGCCGAAGAGGCAAAGCCCTTGATTTGAGAAACATCTTTGGCTTCGGTTACATCTACACCCTTGAGCCATTCTTTTACCTTATCGGTGGTGATGCCCCAGAGCATGATCGTAAAGGGTTCGGCTATCTCTTCAGGCGGCACGCCCAGAGCCGGGATCGGGTTCCACTTCGCGGCTGCCTCCAGGATTTTTCGGCGTTTTTGGGCTTTTGCCTTGTAATAGCCTCCTCGCAGAGGGATACCCACACCCAGCGACCAGCCGGTTGAAAGTTCGGTAAGCAGTTGCGGAATTTCATAGCGGTTAAACATGAAGATGTCATCCACTTTTTCCAGCATCCCGTTATTGACCAGGAGCTGTCCGAATTTTCTGATCTTGTCAAACCAGATGGTATGGAACCAGTGCTCAACCCAGAAAAGATGATCTTCAGCGTATCGGTAGATTGTTCGAATCGTGTTGTAAGCATCATCGAAAGCCTTGCGATCCTCATCGGTTTTGATCAGTTTGCGATATTCGGTAACAATCTCTTCTCTTTGCTTTTCGATATCGTCAAGGGACCGCTCGATGGTCTCACCCTTTTCCAGCCGTTCGATATAACTCTTTATGTAACCATAAGGAATATCGGGATCCGTGAGCCAGCTGCCTTCATAATGCAGCCAGCCACTGCCGCAGGATACATAGAACCAGGGATCCTTGGCCTTCTCAAACTCGGCCAGCCAGTTTTTACCATCCGCTGTTTTTTGCAGCTCGGCCACCTTATCGGTGGCTTTTTTGTCACTCTTAAGAATCGCTGAAACAGCCTTGGCCGAAGCGGCCAATTTGGAAAGGCGGCAAAGTTCTTCCTCGGGTTTGAACATCGATACATAGGCGCCGGCAACCATCTTGCCAATCGCACTCTCACTGATTCCGGGAAAGAGTTTGCGGGATACGTCGGCAAACATGAGATAGGCCAGATACGTCAGGTTCAGCATTTCGAAATGATACTGCCAGCCCTTAAACATCTGGTTGACCAGCTTGTCAAACGCTTCAATTAAATAATAACTGTCGTATACGCCCGTGGGTGCAGGCAAGACCTGATCATCGGGAACAAATTTCGGCAATTCAGCAGGGATTTTCACCGCGGCCATTTCTTTGCCGAGCGCTTTAAACTTGCTCAGCCATTTGTCCCAAAGTTCATCATAATGTTCAAACACATAGAATACGCGTTTCTCAAAATGCTGGGCTTTTTCACCGATGATTTCTTCCGGCGGCGGGGCGATAGCGCAAATGTACATATAGCATCCCATCATGCGTTGAGCAATTCCCTGGGCTGGCGGAATGCAAAATACCCTGGTGTTGTATTGTGACAGGGCGATTTGCCAGGCCTCCTGAAAAATCAAATCCAGTGGCGGCATTGGTTCCGGGGCATGGATTTTGTCCTGATACCAGAATTGAGCCTTTTCCCAATCCGCTCTGTCTGCGGAAAAAAGGTGGTGGGAAGGATACATTTCCTGCCAACCTTCAAGTTCGGCAGGCACCTTAAACTCGTGAGGGTCGGGGAATCTTCCAGCTTTTTCGGCCATTTTCTTCCTCCTTTCGGTGGTGGGTTAACGATACGTCAGGTAAGCAACTCATGTGATCCATGAAAATTTTAGGCTTTAGATCGGAGAATCCGGCGCTCGAGGTGATTTCCAGCGCAAGTTGAGGTGAGAGCACAGCAGCCTGAAATTAAAAATAATTCATTCTTTATGATAGAACAAAAAAACTTGTCAAACTAATTTAAGTTATGCTATACATAATTTTTAATTATGGATAAGTTCGATCC
>JARRJQ010000289.1:0-14179 GCA_037388985.1 Desulfobacterales bacterium
GATCATCTGCCCGAATCCGGGGTTACCGTAAAAATGGGACGCATTCTGGACGGCATCGCGGATCATATGAAAGAGTATGAAGATCGCTACACATTTCTGCCGGTAAATTTGCCAGAGCCTTCTATTGGAGATGTCGTCACCGTCCTGAAAGACACCGGTGCTGAAATTCTTTTGAATTACATGCCGGTCGGCTCAGAAAAGGCTGCCTGCTTTTATGCGGAGTGTGCGCTTGAAGCCGGAGTGGCGCTGGTTAACAATATCCCGGTCTTTATTGCCAGCAATCCGCAATGGGCGAAACGTTTTGCGCAGAAAAATATTCCCTTAATTGGCGACGACATCAAATCCCAGCTGGGTGCAACCATCACTCACCGGATTCTAACCGATCTGTTTAAAAAACGCGGCGTCAAAATGGAACGCACCTACCAGCTAAATACCGGCGGGAACACCGATTTTCTCAACATGCTCAACCGCCATCGACTGAAATCAAAGAAAAAATCCAAGACTGAAGCGGTGCAGTCGGTTGCGGCCCGGCGGCTGGAAAGTGAGAACATCCATATCGGGCCGAGTGACTATGTTCCCTGGCAGAAAGATAATAAAATTTGTTTCATTCGCATGGAAGGAAAGCTTTTCGGTGATATCCCCATGGACCTGGAACTGAGACTTTCGGTCGAAGATTCACCCAATTCGGCAGGGGTGGCCATCGATGCACTGCGTTGTGCAAAATTAGCTCTAGAGCGGGGTGAAGGCGGTGTGCTTGAAGCACCTTCAGCTTATTTCTGTAAACATCCGCCGCGCCAATTCACAGATGACGAAGCCTTCCAGATGCTTGAAAATTTTATTAAAAAATTTCCAAATAACGTCCGTGAAATGTCTAACTATCGCCGCCGAAAAGAGCAGGAAATTAGCGTAAAAGAAAATTAGATGAAAAAATTCAAATTCGGCCTGGATACCAATTCAAGTGGCGGCTTAAAAAATTGGTAAAGAACCGCTTCGGCTTCCTGCCTGGTTTCAGCTTTCTGGATTCCGCGAAATAGCGTATGGCCGAATTTAAAATTGGCCGAAAAATAAAAAGCGAACTTTTTGAAGCGGCTCAACGCTTTTTGGGGATCAAAATGCTTCTCCAGAAGCGCGGCCAGACGCAGTGCACTTTTTAAGTAAATCTCCAGATCGCACTGAAATCCGTCAGTCCACACAGCAAAGAGCCATGGCTGGGCAAGCGCCAGCCTGCCAATTGCCACACCGTCGCACCCAGTGGTTTCGAACATCCTCAAGCAGTCATTTTGATCAAACACGTTGCCATTGCCGAATACCGGTATGGAAACCGCCTGCTTAACCATTCCGATATATTCCCATTTTGGCGGACGCAATCGCCGGTCCGGGGCAACCCTGGGATGAAAAGTCAGGGCATCGGCTCCCGCATCTTCAAAACGCCTCGCCAGAAGCAGCGCATCCTGTGGATCATCATGCCACCCGATTCGATACTTGACAAAAATCGGAATTGATACGGCTTTACGAACTTCGCTGACGATTTTAGTCGCTAACTCAGACCAATCGGGGCAGCTCCGCATTCCGCCAATTGAAATAAGTCGATCGGCACCTGTTTTCATCGGGTATTCTTTTGGCACTGCACATTTCGGAAAACAGCAAGCCGTATCCACCGAAGCTTTCCACCAGCTCGCGAAAGGCCACATTGCCTAAAAACGCCATAGGAGCCAGAACCAGTCGTTTTTCAATGATCCGGTTGCCGACCTTCAGCGGCCGATTCAAAAAGCTGGCAAGTTTTAAATTCATTTCAGCAACTGAATTTATCAAATTCAGTTGATATTTTAAACCCCGATAATTTTTTTCACCAATCATTTCGATATATCCCGGAAAAAACGGCTATTTCATTTGAAAAAGCCGGATTCATCGCATATAGTTTTGCCCAAAACGGACGGATTTCAACCATTAAAACAGGAAGTTCTTTAATGACGATTCGGGAGATCGCAAAGGATCTTTATCGCCTGCAGCAAGAGGTCAAAAAACTGGCAAAAGAACTTGAAGCTGCACCGATAGAAAAATATTCATTTATAGAACAAAAGCTGAGAAAAGCAGAAGCTGAACGCGATCGGATGCGTCGAATCCTCGATGGACAGCTGGATCGGTAAACTCAATGTGTCTGGAGGCTCTCGTATGAGATTCTGTGCGGTTGAACAGTGAACCGCTTTAAATAGTGATGGGTGCTGAGGACTGAGGACTGAGCGTGTCGCTGTTTCCTTCGTCCGAATCTTTTAACCTCAGTCCTCAGTCCTGGTTACTCAGTCCTGATAAATGTGTTTCATTTGATATTCGGTTTTTACAAACTTAGCACCGCCAAGGAGTCAGAGTGATTGCCAAGGACATTGCGGTGATCGGTTCAACAACAATCGATAAAATAGTCTATCGGAAGCACTGCTGGTTTAAAATCGGCGGCGTGACGACCTATGCGGGAATTACATACAGCCGGCACGGAATCAGAACAGCGGCAATCACCAACATTGCAAAGCGCAATCCGGTAATTGTTCAGAAGCTGCGGCAGGAAAACATTCGGGTTTGCAGCGGGCAAACTGAAGTAACGACTCACTTTATAAATTATTTAAAGGATGATAATCGAAAACAGAAAATAACGCAGCGAGCCGCACCCATAAGCTGCAGACAGATACATGACAAGCTAAAAGGCATCGCTTTAGTGCATCTGGGGCCCCTGCACCCGTCGGATATCGATATCCAGGCCATCAAATCGTTGAACAAACGAAACCTTTATGTCATCCTGGATACGCAGGGTTTTATCCGATCCGTTAAAAACAAGATTGTCTACCCGGCTGTTTCAACACGTTTAACCGATGCACTCAGAATTTCAAATCTGGTGAAAGCAAACTACCACGAATATAAGGCCATCGTTGATTTTTATCAGGTCGATTTGTCTGAATTAATGCGCCGATTCAAAATAGAGGAGTTTATCGTCACATCGGGTAAAAAAGGCGGCTTCATTAAAACGATCTTCGGAGAAACGGTTCAATACAAAGGGTATAAAGCGAATAAAGTCGCTGCAGCGATGTCTATCGAAGATACGACCGGTGCCGGAGACATTTTCCTGGCCGCTTACGTTATCGGCCGGATTTTAAACCGGCAGATGATCGCAGATGCCAGTCAATATGCCGCAAAATTGGTTACCCGGCAGATCAACGGAAATTATTTTGAACCAGAAGTTCTTGCTCTTGAAGATCAAATCGCAAATCCAGATTTACCGGAAAACCAAAAAAGATTAATTAATCGCGAAAGGTGACCAACCCGATGACCTTTACCCCACATCGTTTGCTGACCCAAAGAATCCAGGATCGATTCAAAAGTCTATTAACCCCCCTGATAAAGATTTTAGCTAAATCGGGAATCAGTCCTAACACTTTTACGCTGACGGGCGTGATTATAACATCCATGGCGGCCGCTGCGCTGATTTTGAGACAGCCGCGCATCGGTGGCTGTTTGATTCTTATCGGTGGCTTATGCGATAGTATAGACGGCAGCCTGGCGCGTTACGACGGTAAGCCCACCCGATTTGGCGCTTTGCTTGATTCGGCCATGGATCGGTATTCCGAATTTATCATGTTTTTCGGTATAATTATCTATTTTATGACAATGAAGGACTATCGAACCTCAGTGGTTGCTTTTGCGGCACTGAGCGGCTCAATAATGGTCAGTTACTCCCGGGCGCGGGCTGAAAGCCTTGGATTTGAGGCCAAATCAGGCTTTATGCAGCGCGCTGAACGCATCGTTTTTTTGGGAGCTGGCGCTTTATTTCATCCGGCTCTTTTTAAACTGTCCATCTGGCTCGTCGCCATTTTCGCCAATTTTACCGCATTGCAACGCATTTATCATGCGTATCAGCAGAATGAAACGAAGACGATCAAAGACAAATAATCACGAAAACACGAAAATTGAATAGCGCGAAATTATTTATTTTTGAATATCTTCGTGTCTTTACGGAAAATAAATCTCCCTAATTATCCGGAACGTTCCAGCTGCAATGGCTCGCTTGATATCGTACCACCAATATCACAGAGGACGAGTAGGGAAACCCAGCCAACTTTTCTTAGTGATTTTCGTGACCTTCGTGGTTTTTAGAGCTTTTCAAGGGCCTTATGCATAACCATATAAATTTTTATTAACCGCAACTTGCGGGATAAGGAGAATGGATATGAAATTTGCCATCATGGGAACGGGTGTGATGGGCTGTGGCTGGATCACCCAATGTGCCGTGAGCGGACATGAAGTCCACTGTTATGATTCAAATGCGGATTCGGTATCTGCGGCAGTCCGGCAATGCGAGAAACTCGCCGGTAAGGCAGCCAAAAAATTTAGGATTGATGACCCCCACTATGTTTTGCGGGCGATTGAAAAAATCACAACTTATTTAAATAAAGAAGATTTTATTGATGCCGCCAAAAGTTGCGATGTGTTCTTCGAGGTCATTTTTGAGGATATGGCACTTAAATGCACGGTGCTCGCTGAAATATTGCCTCAACTGCCTGAAGAGGTTATCTTCTGGTCCAACACCAGCAGCCTGGACATCAATATATTGGCCGAAGCCGGCGGACGGCCTGAACGCTCGATTGTCGCTCATGGTATGAATCCGGTCCCCTTGATGCCGGGCGTCGAGCTCGTACCGGGTGCCCAAACATCAGCACAGTCCATAGAATTTACCCGAAAAACATTGCTGGATATGAAAAAAGTCCCCTTTCTGGCTCCCAACATTCCGGGCTTCTGGGTGAACCGGCTTTTGTTTCCGCAAATCCTGGATGCCATTCGTCTTCTTGAACGGGGACAAATAAAAGTCGAAGACGGCGATCTGGGCTTGACCACCTGCCTTGGCCACCCCCAGGGTGCCTTTAAATTATATGATTTTGCGGGCATCCCCACCATCTTAAGGGTTGCCCTGGAGATGTATAGAGCATCCAACGATCCACGCTTATATCCGCCGTTGATGCTCATTCGGATGGTAAAAAACGGCGAGTTCGGTGCCGGCAGCGGCAAGGGTTTCTACGACTGGAGCGACCCCCACAACCCCAGGCCGCGCAAGCTGACCCAATATGTCATCGGAAACGCAGAGGATATGGTTCAAACCGTAAAATAAGCGGCAACCGGTGGTTGCCTAAATCACCCGGATATACGGACGATCAGCAGCAACGACTTCACCCAGCCGGCAGGCCGCAGCGACACCCTCTTTTTTCAAGGCCGCAATCAAATCATCCGCCTGGGCACCGTTAACAGCCAGCAAAAGTCCGCCGGAGGTCTGTGGATCGAAAAGCAACTCCTGTTGCTCGACCGATCTGGAACCTGCCATTTCAAAGTATCCAATGACCATTTCCCGGTTGGCTTTATTGCTGCCTGTGTTTTCGCCCTTGCGGTACATCTGCAGGGCATTGGGGTAAAATGGAAGGCGGTCATAAAAGAGATCTATCTGAATACCGCTGCCCTTTGCCAGCTCCAGGGTGTGACCCAATATGCCGTATCCGGTCACATCTGTGTAGGCATGCACCTCGAAGTTAAGCGCAACTTCAATTGCCCGGCGATTAAGGGCGGCCACCTGGGGCAGGATAGCTTCTAATTCGGGGTAAGGAAGTTTGCCCGAACGGTTGGCATTAAACAGCACGCCGGTACCCAGCGGTTTGGTCAGAACCAGAGCATCACCAAGCTGGACCCCGCAGTTGGTTAAAATGCGCTCAGGGTGCACGCTTCCGGTAACGGCTAAACCATATTTAGGTTCATTGTCATCTACCGAATGCCCGCCGGCCAGAGATGCATCTGCTTCCAGTACCTTATCGCTGCCGCCACGCAAAATCTCTTTTAAGAACCCCATATCCAATTTTTCCGACGGGAACATCACCAGGTTCAGGGCCGTCAGCGGTTTTCCGCCCATGGCATACACATCCGACAGGGAGTTGGCGGCCGCAATCTGACCGAACCAGTAAGGATCATTTACCGGGGGCGTGATGTAATCCACCGTGCTGATCAGGGCGATATCCGGAGTCACCCGATAAACGGCCGCATCATCGCTGGTCTCAAAACCCACCAGCAAATTGGGATCATTCGAGGCTTTAAGCCCCTTGAGTACGTCCGACAGATCCGTCGGACCGATCTTGGCCGCTCACCCGCAAGTGCGCGACAGTTACTTGGCACCGAAAACTAAGTCAACAGCTGAAAAAATCCAAATCCAAACTATCTACGGATGATTTATGATTTAAAGATAATATCTCGAGGTTAAATTACAACAAAACGATCCAGCAGTAAATTAAATGGAAGGCTTCAGGGGAAGTAAAGCTGAATATAAAAAAGATCCGCTAAAATTAAAGCCGGCTCAGTTATTATATCCTCCCGGCCATGATTTTTGCGCAGTCACATCAATTTGCTGCGTACGGTCGGCATTTGAGGTTACCAGAAACGAATGCTGATAAACATTTGCTCCCGTGCCCGGAGACGTATCGATCTGAGCGCCCAAGTGGGCCACGCGATACCAGAATGGTATGCGATATTGAAGAGAGGTTCCATCCTCTGTGCCAGAGGGAAAATCCGTGTTGTATTGATCCGTGTCAAACCCGTTGTTGCCAAAATTTTTTAAAATGCTCACATTGCCGGTTTCGCTGACTTCATCAATAACACCATCCGCATCATTATCGATTCCATCACTGTCTTGAGTCATATTTACATCCAAGGGTTTGCCGCCGAGCCCGTTTAGCCATATAACAGCTTCCTTCCAGCCACTGTCGGCAACATAAAAGTCCATCTGATAACGCTGGGTGTTGGTGGCAATTTTTACCTCGGTGATACTGGTCGTGGTTGATGAAATTCCCAGCAGAGTCAGCAATGCCAGTATCATGACCGCAACAAAGATAATGGAACCTTCTTCATTATTGATAATTGAGATTTTCTTGGGCATGATGATTATCCCTCTATATATCCAGCTTTAAAAAGTCCAGATGAATGGTCTTCGCACCTCCGCGACCGATACTCGTCATTCGGATGGTAATATTTTTAGATTGAAATCCATTTTCCGGCGGATTTTCCTGTACTCGCCAGGCAATCGTCGCATAGCCGGTTTCACCGGGCTCATCGATCTGACCGTCAGCATCGTTATCAATTCCATCGACATCCTGGCCGGGGCTGAAAAAATTGCCGCCGGTGTCATTTAGGACAGGATCGGTGAATGGCAGTGCCATAAATTCCTCAACTTGCTGAGCGGCCCAGGTATAATTATCGGTTACCTTTTTGGTTACCTTTTTGGCGGTTGCATTGGTATTGACCGATGAAACCTGCATGCTTAACACCGCCAGAATGCCGATCGCAAAAATGGCCATTGCGATCAGTATTTCAATAAGTGTAAATCCGTCATTTTTGATTGTTTGTTGCATATGAATGCCTGTTTAAAAATCCGTCATTTCCGTCAATTCAATAATTCAACTGGGTCGGCCGGGCTCGCCGAAGCCTGTGCGCACCGATCTACAGCCCCAGATTCCGACATTGAATAGTCGAAATCAACAGGTGCCTTTTAAAGCCATCACCGTCTCCGGAAATGGTGTCCAGACCCACTTTATAGGCTTGATTGTCTGTTTGACCCCTTAACGGCGTCCAAGTTCGGCCCAGCAGCCATATTCTTACGGCCCTAATGCTTGAAAAATTTACCGCAGCAGCCAATGCGACTCCAGCAGGATCATCGGCGGTGTCAATTAGGCCATCGCCGTTTGTATCCATTTGTTTGTCCAGATCCCCGTTATTGTCTGAATCATAGGCCCAGATGACATTACCGCCGACATCATCCAGCCGGCCGTCAGCGTCATCATCAAAGGCAAACGCAAAACCAACGGCTTCGATGTTTCCGGCCAAAACCCGCCAGCCCCAGTTGCCGGGATTTTTGGGATCCTCCTTCCAGACCTCCAGATTAGAATTATCCAGTCTGTAAGCCAGCAACTCGTCGCCATTCAGGTCGATTGCGCCATTACCATCAAAATCGACAGTGAACGCAATATGCGTAGCATCGGTTCTAATATCGAGATCATCATGGGGTGAACCAAAGCCGGTAAAATTCATCATAATGGCGGCATCGGCGGTGCCTGCTGAATCGTAGCCGGCCATTCGTACAGTCCTTTCTATAAGGTTCATGGCCGAACGCACGTTTTGCTGCATTTCAGCGATGAGCTTCTGGTTGGTGTGGGTCTTAACCTGGGCAACGTACATTCCATAAATGAGCGTCATGACAATCGACGCGACGGCCATTGCCACGAGAAGCTCAACAAGTGAAAATCCTCTTTTATTGTTCTTGATAGCTGTCATGGTCTTCGCACTGTTTCAATTTTGCATGAATTATCTTCAATCTTGCCTACTGCTGTATCCTCGTATTACCACCGATCATTAGCTCAATTTCCCGGCGGACATTGTTCTTATCGGAATTCACAACCGCCACCACACCATAAGTGCTGGGTTGTCCCCTTCCGTTAAATTGAACGGAAGCGCCCAATCCCAGATCCTGCATATCGACACCGGCCGGCATCTGAACTGTCCAAATGGTCTCTCCATCGGCATCTACCACCGAAATTTGCTCGCTGCCGTAAGCAAAATTTATGGTCACCTCGGTATCGTCTTTTACGGCGGTGCCCCGGGCATGTTCAAAAGCGGACAGTACGTCCCGGGCAGCTGTACTGACCCGCTTCTCAAACAACGAGCCAATAAAGTCGGGTGCCGCAATGGCACCCAGGATGGCCAGGATGGCGATCACGGTCAACACTTCCATCAGAGAATAGCCTGCATGATTTCGATCCACTTCCAGCTTCCGAAACAAAACAAATAGACCCGCCAAATAACAGCAGGCTTTCGGCCTATTTTTTGTACTGTCCTTTTTCATTTTAGATTGCCTGTCAACGTCTTATTTTTATTAGATCAGTTTTGCTTCCAGGAATTCACCCTGACCCTTGAATTGCGGTTGTTAAACGGTATCGGCGTCAAACCGCCTTTACCATTAACCGAGTCATCCCCGTCGCCGGTGGTGGTAATAAACAGCGTATCCTTATGCAGCACCGGATGGGATCCCTTGCCGCGGCCCACAAAAATTCCCATGGGAATCAGTTTCTCGCCGTTGACTTCCACCTTATCCTTATCATCGAAAAGACCGTCTCCATTCAGATCGAAAATTGGAAAAGACGGCGGCAAACCGGTGTCATATTGCACTGCAAACACCCAGGTTTCCCCGCTGCCGGCACACACATTTTGATCCGGAATGAAGGTGGTAAAAAATACGATGCCATTGACCACCAGCGGCTTGGTAAAGACGCGCTCGCTTCCGGCTGCCGATGGTCCGCTGAACTGGCCGCTGTATAACTCGATTTTCCACGAGTCATGATACGGATTCGAACCGTCATAGATCCTGACCGTCCTGTCTTGGCCATTGATCTGGGTGGTGAGAAATTTGGCCTGAATGGTTTTTATCCTGGGATCATCCGGCGCATAGGTGCTCACGCCCGCAGCGGAGTCCTGCAACCCGAAAAAGTACTGGGTGGCCGTATTGGTCTTATCGGCCTGGATTTCATATTTTCCGGTGCCGCAATACACCCAGATATTGCCGTTTCCTTCACCGTAAGCGAAACCCGCCTTACCGCGAATGGGATTGATGCCCGACAGGGAATGATCGAAGGTCAACAGGGTGGAGACTGCCGGCACCTGGTTTTTACCGATGTTGATGATACGGTACAGGTTGCCGTAAAGATCACCGGCGTAAATCCGGTCTGCAATATAATTGCCTTCCAGATCCACCAGCAAGGGCGAGGCCATGGCATCATTTGGCAGGCCGGCAATTTTCTCGGATGGGCTGCCGTCCAGATCGGCCTGATGATCGGGGTTGGACTGGCCGACAATCTGTTCGTCAGCGATAAAGGTTCCGGTCAGATCGGAAAGCGTTATATCCGCCTGATCAACACTGGTCCATTGAACGGCAACCACTTTGGCCGTAGCATGCGAACTGGCACCTTCAACCATCTCACCGACGGCAAAGTGTTTGGAAAAATCTGTCTGCAGATAATTTTTGACCTTTGCCAGCCCATTTTAATCCGATTGGTGGCGTTGCCCTGGGAATCTTTCCAGAGATCACCGGCATCATGGGCCAGGATCCCGTACATATAGGCTTCTTTGCTGTTTTGCTGGGTGGCTGAATATCCTGAGCCGAAAAATACGCCCCAGGCCGTTTCGGTGGCGCTGCCCGCAACCGCTACACGATTGATGCTGGGATCGCCCCAGGTCTGCCCCAGTTCGTTGTCCGTAAACTCCCATAAAAATTGGGCCGGGTCTGAATTGGCATTGTTAAAATCCTGCCCGGAAGTAACATCCAAGGCAAAATAGGCCTCGCCGCCTTCACGCTCACCGACGACCAACACTGTGCGCCACTCTTCTGTGGTGCCATTGAATTCGGCATACACGTCTCCCACCTGGGGCGAACCGTCGACATAATACTGATGACAGTATTCAGGAGAACAGCGATCATACAGCGGATCTGTTTTCGCTTTGTTCATTTTGGCGTGCAGGCTTTGCGGGAAAAACGACCAGCGCTCTTCACCTGTCACCAGATCAAAGGCGTGCAATGCGCCATCATTGGCCCCGATGTAAATCATCGTATCCCTCGGCGCGGTCCGCGTCATTTGAGTGACAAAATCCCAATAGTTGTCGAAGGGGTAATAATACGGCGGTGTACCGACCACCACCGGTGTGGAATTGATGATATCACCGATCGGTTTGGTTGCGTTGCAGTCGTAATTGTCATTTGCCAGCACAGCATCGCTATAGGGGATAACAAAGCCGGGGATAAAGGGACTAGCCGTCCACAGACTCCGGGTGGCCGGCATCTGCTCACTGGCCGCCCAGATTTCCTCAACCCACTGGCCGTAAGTCGTCGAGCTCGTGTTCATGTCCTTGCTGATTGCCTGCAGCTCGCCGGTCCAGCGCGAGGCGTCGAATTTGGCCACAATGACCGTATCGCCCAGGTCCAGCGAGGTCGTCGGGGCCGGAGCCGAGCCGTAAAAGATCTCACCTTTGATGTTTTCGGTGATGGCTTTGAGGTTGTCCATTAACTGCTGCTTGTCGAAGGCAAAATAGGGCTGGCCCACTCCCCCGCTCTCCTCGTGCAACGCGTAAACCTCATCAAAGGGATCTTCGCGGCCCTCTTCATTGGCCACCTTGGCCATTTCGTATATCTGTTCGGCTTGGTTGTATTCCAGGCCGAAGCCGACAGCTGCCGTACTAACGCCCATATCGGCCAGATCCCTTGTTCGGGTGCCCACGTTAGAAACCGAAGAACCCGTATTGCCCATTCCGTCGGTGACATCGATCAGAAACTTGGGCTGACAATCCGACTTGACGTAAAAATCCCCGGCATCGTCGGCCTTGGTCCCTGAGAAATAATATTTGGCGCCCAAAATCGACGGCGAAAATGGCGTGCCGCTCTGTCTTTCGGTGGCTGCAATGGCATCCTGCAGGGCCTGCTGGTGTTCGTCGTTGTGCGGCTTGGTTCCCACATGAATGATGGTGTAACTGCCGTCGCTTTGATCTTTCCAGGGCGGCTTGTTGCACCAGGTGCCGTAGCCCCAGGAAATGGATCGGTCCTTGACCAGATCGCTGATCACCGATTTTCCGATATCGACGCGCCGTTCCTGGGTGGTTCCGGTCCAGTCCTCCAGATCGTTCCAGGCCACCTGGGCGGCGGTTTCATGGTAATGTTGTGAGCTTCGTTCGCATAGGTCGGCGGATCGTCAAAAGCCTCGCCTTTGATGACCACATCCGTATTTTTGGTATCGGTTTCATCGACGGTAAACTCAATGTAGGCCTCGCTGATGTCCACGCTTCCCGGCGGCTCATTGCGCGGGATGGGCACATTGCGGAAGCGCAGGCCCAGCGTATTGTCCTGGGCCAGCGATAGGTCGTTGTTGGTCAGACTCATGGTGCCGTTTTGATCCTCTTCGGCATCGTCACTGCCCTGGGTGATCCGAATGTCGATGGTATGATCGCTGCCGTCGTTGTATTTCACATGCAACAGCGGTGCATAGCCGCTGTCACCTTCAAATGATTTGGCTATCCGCTCCCCATTGGTGCACGTCAGGGAAAAGGCCATGGATTGGCCGGGATTCCAGCCGGAGCGACTGATAATCTCCTGCACGATGTCCTTCAGACTCGGCGTGGGTTGTTTTTCATTGGTGGCCACATCCATTTTGGTGCCCATGCTGCTGGAAATGTCCAGCAGAATCAGGATCGCAGGGCTGGTCAGATTTTCGGTGTAAAGCGGCACGTTGCCGCAGGTCGGAGATTCTTCCAGATCGAACACCGTTACGCTGACCTGAATTTCCACCGGGCTGTTGAAAGCAGCACCGTCCGCGATGGTGATGGTGGCTTCATAGGTTCCGGGAACAAATCCGGCCGTGTTGAAGCCGACGCTGTAATCCACTGAGGCGCCGGGCGCCAAAAAGGTTCCTCCGGGACCATATAGACTCACCCAGGTTTGATCAACGGAAATGGTATAGTTCAAAAACGCCGATCCGCTGTTGGTCAGTTTAAAGGTCTTAGCAAGGGCATTTTCGCCCACATAACAGCTTGCGCCCAGATTGGTGTCGCTGACGTTGATATAGGCGGTGTTCGCTCCAGCCCCGAATTCGATATGCAGCAGGGGCGCGCCGCCGGGCATTCCATCGTAGGATTCGGCTGTACGCACTCCGCTGCCGCGGATGATAAAGGCCATGTCATTGCCAGACTGCCATCCGGCCCGGCCGACAATCTCCTGGACAATCGCACTCAGATCCGGTGTGGAATACAGATCGCCGACGGTATCCCAGGCCGGCACATTGTTCCACTGCACCTCTTGCCCGGTGCGGGCTCTCTCCGAGATATTCCAATCGGTGCTTACAAATGCGTTAGCGTCGTCGGACGCTTCTCCATATATAATGAGATTGGTCGCTTCTGAATCGGTCTCATCGACCATAAAAGTGATGTAGGCATTGGTAATCAGCGCACCCTGGGGCACCTCAATATCCTGGAAACGGATGCCCACAAACTGGTCATCGCTGCCGTCTCGGACCATTTCCAGATCGGTACTATTCATGTAAACCCAGCCGCTCGGCTCTTCTTCGGCGTCGTTATCTCCCCCGGACACCCGGCGTTCCACTGCATCGGAAGTATACTCGATGTGCAGCAGAGGGGCTTCGGAGCTGGTGCCGTTATGCGATTCGGCGGTACGTGTTCCGCTGCCGGTAATCAAAAACGTCATGGGGTTGCCGGAGTTCCACTTTAAAGGAAAGTCGCGTTCGATGATCTCCTGCACGATGGCGCTGATATCCGGGGTCTGGTGGGCATCGTGAGCCTGGTTCCAGTCCGGCACGCCGCTCCAGGTCACGCCGGCGGTGGTCCGCTCCCGGCTCGACAGGTTGTGATCGCTAGTGCTGAAGGGTTCCGACAGCACTCGATATTCGCCTTTGATATTGAAGGTGGCCGCCCCGCTGGTCTCCTCATCACAGTAAAACTGGATATAGGCATTGGTAATCGTCGCCCCGCGCGGAATCTGGACATTGGGGAAGCGGATGCCCACTATTTGAGCATTGCCGCCTTCATATCCCAACTCGAGGTCCGTACTTCCCAGATCGACGCTGCCGGTACTGATGTACTCTTCGGCGTCGTTTTCGTCGTCGCTGATGCGGATATTCACGGTTCCGGAGACAAGCCCCCACACCTGAGCCGGGGAGCTCAGTACCGTCAAAGCCGCGACGAGCATGATTACACAAACAATATTTTTCGATCTTGGATGCATATTGATCGTTCCTCTGCGATGGATGTATTCAAAATAATTTAAAACCTTTTCGATAACTTACCGGAACTATTATTAGCAATTTTTGTGCCATGTCTCTGGATCATCGCCGTTAAATATTTTCGGGGAAATCAACTGCAGAGGCCCCGACAATTTTTATATCTATTTGAAATTATAGCTCTAAATAAAACGTGCGCACTGGATACGATCTTTTTCTTTTTTTAAAGCGATTCCCGCCCCGCCGGATATGATTTTTAAAACTCGCGCACGGCTATTAAATGCGTTTAAAGGTATAAAAAAATTTTATAGTATTCGATCCAAGCGCAGAAAAAAAGAGCC
>JARRJQ010000290.1:0-4768 GCA_037388985.1 Desulfobacterales bacterium
CAAGCTCAAAGACACCATCAGCCGGCGCTATGCCTCTTGGAATCGCGGCGTGTTGGACATTAAAAAAACGTTGCGCCGCGCTGCGAGTTATCAGGGTCTGCCGATGGAGCTGTTTTATCGCAATCACCCATTGCGCAAAACGAAAATCGTGACACTTTGTGATGTCTCCGGTTCGGTATGGTCGGCTGCCCGGTTTATGTTAAATATGCTTTATTCCTTGCAGGAATGCTTTACGCAGGTGAGGAGCTTTGTATTTGTCGCGGGACTGGATGAAGTCACCGATGTTTTTGAGCATTATGAGATCAATCAGGCGATTGAAAAGATTCTAAAAGAAGCCGACATTGAATACAACGCGGCCACTGATTACGGAGTGACGTTTCGGCAGTTTAAAACCCGCTACATGGATATTCTCAACAAAAAAACAACACTGATTATTATCGGTGACGGCCGCACCAACTATGCCAATCCGGAAGAAAGAATTTTAGATGAAATGCGCGAAAGGAGCCGCCGATTGATCTGGCTGAACCCGGAAACCCAGTATTTCTGGTATACCGGAGATAGCGAAATGCGCACATACATGCAATATTGTGATGAGGTGCGACCCTGTCAGAACTTAAACCAGCTGTTGGATTTTGTTCAATCGCTTGTTTTATAAAATGGTTTTAATCGGCCCAGAGCCGATATTTTAGGATAGGTTTCACTCCCATTTAGCTGCGGATTTTTCTGTTGACGGGACGCGTGTGAGCGCTTTTGAATGCGACCGGAAGTGTAGCGTGCCTCCGCCGATGGCCGGCCCGGGATTCCACTTGTAGCTGCTGCCTAAATCCGTATCTATCAGGGGATATAACTCTTCGTCATTTGAATAACCGGTGTTGGAAATTTTTAAATTCGTCCAAGTTAAAGATTCCCTAATGTTAAGTTCTTTAATACCTGAATATAATGCTTGCTGGCTGGCGGTGTCGGATAAAAGGTCAAATTTCTGAATAGATACCGATGCGACCACACCCATAATGATCATGACCGAAATTAGCTCAATTAAGGTAAATCCTTTTTGGTTTAAGCCAACCCGCTTTTTGCTCATCAAAGAATTCCTTTTTCTCTCCGCGAGGGCAATCTGTTGTAATTTCCCGTTAGATAAAGATTTAAAGCTATATAGATATCTATAAATATAGATAATGACTAGCCTTGAAGCCAGAAGAAGCTATAAAAAATATAGCTCTACATAAGTCAATCAATGCAAAAACTGTGCAAAAACAATTGATTATACAAATAAATAAGATAAATGTTAGAATTACATATACTTATCACACCACATGCCGATTGCCGGTCGGTCGGATTATGTAAAAAAAGTGACAACAATTGTGTAATAAATTTCATATATTTCAGATACTTGAGCGGTTGGTCAGTTTTTGGCGGGCTGCCCGTGCAGAGTTCAATTCCCTGCAGAGAGGGGAGGGCATCTAGCTATTTGTGCAAGACATTTCCAAATCTCCCGTCACCTTTGACGGGAAATGACGAATGATAACACAGTCTGTTAAGCGGGATTGAAAAGAGTGAGCGTCAAACATGCCGGTGCGCCGGATGGCGCAAAGCAGGGATTGTGATGAAGGAATCTTGAAACGATCTAGATACGGATGGCTTCTCTAAATTCTACACCGAATCCATATTGATCGGTCCATACGACTTTGCCTTTTAATTTAAGGCTGTTTTTTTCGCCGCCGGAAGGCACGGCGACGGTTACGACATTTCCTTCGGGCAAAAACAAATCCGTTTCAATAAAAGCGCCTTTGTTGCCCAGATTTTTAATGAAACACTCGTGAACGCCGTATCGGGTCGCAAAAAAAGAGGACGCTGAACAAAATTTTCTGGGATATCTTCTTTTATTTTTCATTATGTCCGTTACAGGTTCAGCCACAAACAGTTTAGATAATTGATTCGACCATTTCATTTGATTTACAAATCACCATTCTTTCGTCATTCCAGGGTTTAATTGTGGGTTCGAAGCCCAGCGGATTCAGCGTGTAATTGCAGATGAAATATTCTAATTGAGAGCGTTGCCGTTGATTCAGTTCGCCAAATTGGACACCACATTTACGAATGGTAAAGGAATTTAGAGGGATGTCGGTGTCGATTTCGATATCAAAAATTGGTTTGAACAGAACTCGATCCAGATAAAATGCGTCTCTAGCAAATAAAATATCCATTTTAAACAGGCTGTTTGATCCACCTTGACGATCGATGTAATGAAACGCCAGGCCTTCTTTTGAGATATTGACGATTTGACCCATTTTAATCGGCTTGGATTTGATTACCGCGAAGGCGATCTCGCCCATGCTCATATCTTTTATTTTGCTCAATCCAATTGACGTGGACCTGAGCACAGCAAAGGTACCCGGGTGAACCCCATACCGCTGGTGATTTCTGCGCTCCATCTTCTTTCCCTCTTTCGTTATTCGCCTTCGCTTGAATACCCTATCCGCCGCAGGTGGACTGCAAGGAACTTCATTTATCTGCAAAAAGGAATAATGAGCAATTTTCCTGCCAATATTTCAGCGATTAAAAAACTTTTTAATCATAATTATTTATCTACATAAATTTAAAAGGGTTATGAAGTAATAAAAATTAAAAAGGCATTCATTTTTTAAGTCTATCTAAAAGCATTAAAATCATTTATGTGCACAATTGTCGACAGCTGGACCGGTAAGCAGGCCAACTGACCGCTGACATTCACTTTTTCTCATCTCTGCGAAAACGATACACTGTATATAAAAAGATAAATTCAGTGCTTAGAGAATTGATTGAAAAAAACTTGTGATGTCAAAAGGGAACCACTAAAATCTATCCGTGGAGGGAAATTATGAAACATGTAACCGTTTATTGCAGATCTTTGAAAGTGAATCTGGACAGCGGACCAGTCATTCGCGACATTACACCCATGCTGGAACAGATGATTCCTGAATCTCAGGTTGAAAACGGGAGTCTGTGTGCCACAATGATGGGGTCAACAGGTTCCTTGACGACAATCGAATTTGAACCCGGCGTTGTCAGAGATTTAATGGCGGCCGTTAACCGCCTTGCCGCGCCCGATCTTGAATATGAGCATGAAAAAGCCTGGCATGACGGCAACGGTCACAGCCATGTTCAGGCAGCTTTATTGGGCCCCTCCATCGCCCTGCCGATTCGAAAGAGGCGCTTAAAAACAGGAACCTGGCAGCAGGTGGTGGCAATCAACCATGATAATCGATCCCGTCAACGGACCATTGAAGTGACCATCACCGGCACAACCGTTTAAACCAGAATTGGTTTAACAGGTTAGCCGGTTGACCAGTTTGCCGGTTTAGCCCGTTATAGATAGATCGCTAGCGTTATACAATACGGGCTCTAACGGGCCAACGGGCTCAACGGGGAAACCTAGCTGAAATGGAAGCATTTTAAATTGGATCACAACACAGCCATCGGACAAGAGATAAGCGTTCTGAAACCAGTTTTAGCGTTTGCGGCGGAGCCTGTTCATCGCCAGCCGCAAGCTGGTTTGCATGCGTCCAATCGCCTGGGCGAGCAGACCAATCTCATCTCGCGATTTAATATCGATTTTTACATTCAGTTCACCCAGGCTCATGCGCTCTGCGGCATCGGTTAACTTCATTACCGGTGTTACAATCGCCCGAGCAGAAAACCAGGCGATAACGGATACCAGTAAAATTGTGCAACCAAGCAGCGTCAGCGCAAATTTTTGCACGCGATTTAAAGCCGAAAAAACCTCACTGTCCTCTTGCTGCAAAGCGAGAGCCCAGCCGTAATTGTTACTTCGCACATGGCCAAGTGCTGGATGACCGTTTGCGGTTTTGAATCGAGTGGTGATAGTCGTCCAACCTTTCTTGCGATAATTCGCAATCAGTGGATGGTTTTCGAGGTTCTTGCGGTTTGCAACATACTGTTTATCCGGATGGAAGATCACATAACCTTTCTCATCCACTAAAAAGGCGTAGCCGGTCTCCCCTTTCTTCCATGTGGCAATGTTTTTGGATATGTCATCAACGGTCATTTCCGCCGCCATGACTCCCACCGTTTGGTCTGCTAATTTGATCGGCACTGCCAAAACCAGGGCGGGCTTTTGGGAAGTTTTTCCGACGAGCGTCTGCCAGCTGAGGCTCTTGCCCATCATAATATTCTTGAAATATTCTCGATCAGAGTAATCTTTTAAGGGCACATCGTCGCTTCTGGCGATGTTCATTCCATCGGTTCCGACAGTAAATACCAGATACATCCAAGGATATTGTTTTTGAATGATTTCTAAAATCGGCTTTTGCTGCTCTTCGATCATCGAAGTAATCTCAGGAAGCTTTGCCGCTGTGCGCAGAATGGAAACATTGTTATCGATCCAGCTATTAATTTGGTTTCCCAATCCTCGGGCTGTTTGCGCCATCAACTCTTCGGTATCGGTACGAATTCTTTCATTGGTTTCTCTCAGCGTGATTCCCCAAAATATGGCGAATGGCAGCAAACTGACGATTAGCATCACCGTGATAATTTTACCAAACAGGCCAAAATGGACTTTTTGACCGCCGTAAAATGGGGCTGTTTCTCTGGGCAGGTCTTCGGCTTGCTCGTGCGGCTCAAAAGAAGGCTCGACAAACCGCTTGGGCATCTTCGGCGCTTGAGCCATTTCGGGTTCTGCTGTTTCATCAAAACGGAAAGTTTCATCCGAGGACGCTGGCGTTGGTTTTGTTATGACCATGATGTTATTGCAGGCTTTGCATTTGACTTT
>JARRJQ010000291.1:0-8726 GCA_037388985.1 Desulfobacterales bacterium
TCTGAGTGCTCATGGCTGTGTTGCGGCTCGTCTTCCCGCCATAGGCGGGACTCACATACTAGCGTGTATGCTCCGCTTTTTCACTGAACCGCGCCTTGCCCTGTTGAACACATTAATCTTTTAATCAAGATGTGAAATCCCGCTTTTAAGCGGGGAACCCTGATCCACTTTTTTGAGATGAATTCTAGCCTCCCCGTGTGCCATCCATCAAGCCGCAAATGGAGGTTTTCCATTCCCTGCCCACCCGGTTTTACATTTTGTAAAAAATCTCGACACCGGCGATTGCGGCTCAAAATGCACGATCGATATCCGTGTTCAAGAAAGTATTTATAATTCAAGTAATTATATATCTTATCATCCCCATTTTCTCCTGGCATATCCTTTGCACAAAGGTTTGGGCAGTCTGTTGCAAACCTGCGCATAATTTTGCCGTTTATTGCCGCAAAGGCAAATGGCGCGATATCGTTTATCAGAATTTTAGAAATAGCACTGCTGAATAGTGGTCAATAAAGGGAGGGACGATCATGTTAGTCCGCAACTGGATGAGCAAAAATATAGTCACCGTTGATGCCGATGATTCCATGCATGATGCCATGAAACTGATGAAGCAAAACAATTTTCGTATGCTGCCGGTGATGCACAATGGGAAACTGGTCGGCATTGTCACTGACCGTGATTTAAAACGAGCCTCGGCTTCCGATGCGACGACATTGGATGTTCACGAATTGCTCTACCTTGTGTCCCAGATCAAAGTGAAAAACATCATGACCGCAAAGCCCATTACCGTGCCGCATAACTATACCGTTGAAGAAACCGCTGAAGTTCTCCTGAAAAATAAAATATCCGGAGCCCCGGTAGTCGACCAAAACGGTGAAATGGTCGGACTCATCACGCAGACGGATTTATTTCGCGTTCTAATTTCGCTGACCGGCCTGGGTTCGCGCGGCATTCAGTTTGCTTTTCAGCTCGAAGACCGCGCGGGTTCCATTAAGGAGGTTGCAGATGTCATCCGCAAATATGGCGGCCGCATGGTGAGCATACTGACATCCTATGAATCAGCTCCGAAAGGGTATCGCAAAGTTTATATTCGGATGCACGGCATTGAGCGCCCCAAACTACAGCAACTCAAAGAAGAACTCAGCCGGAGCGCGGTGTTGATCTACATGGTAGATCAACGCGAGAATGTCCGCGAAATCTTCTGAATCAGTCAATCCGGGGCATTTGCATCGCAGTCACTACCATTGCAAAGGAGAAATTCGCATGCTGGTCAAAAATTGGATGAGCCATCCTCCCGTCACCGTCAATGCAGACGCTGCACTTCAAGACGCTGTTGATCTTTTGGCCAAACACGGCATTCACATGTTGCCGGTTGTCGACAGCGATCACCTCACCGGCGTGATTACCAATCTGGATGTCAAGCGGGCGTCGACTTCAGAGGTTTTCTCCCTGGAGGATCCAAAGCTGGCAAATTCAATTGCACGAATCAAAGTCAAGGCCATCATGAACAAAAAACCGGTTACGATTGCCGACGATCATACCATTGAGGAGACGGCCGTTTTGCTTTTTGCCCATAACATCTCGGGCGTACCGGTGGTGAATTCCGCCCGAAAGCTGGTCGGAGTCATCACCAAAAACGATATTTTTCGCGCTTTAATTTCATTAACCGGGATCAATAAAAAGGGCATTCAATTCGCTGTGCGGATGGAAGATCGACGCGGGTCGATCAAAGAAATCGCCGACATCATCCGTGAGCATGGGGGTCGAATCGCCAGCATCCTCAGCACCAGAAAACGACCCGAGGAAGGTTTTTTACATGTTTACATCCGGGCCTATGGCCTGGATTTGCCCGGCCGGCAGAAGCTCAGAGACGTGATTGCTGAGCGATTCTCATTAATTTATATAGTCGACCACGATGAGGATACCCGAAAAATCTATTAGCAGCGGAAGTGCATCGTTCATCTGTCAGCTTTTTTTACAACCTGGCAAGAAACAGAACCCGAGGAGTTGGAGGTAGGGAACGGTAAAAATACTAAAATGTTATGGTTTTAGATAGTTATGATTTAATGCCGCTGTTTTTGCCATGGCACGGAAATTGCCACCATAGACTGTAAACCGTGGGTTAGCCCACAGCACCGGAGGGCGCGCTATGAACGAAAAGGCCGTAATTTTGGTGGTGGATGATGATCCGGATATCCGGGACTCGTTGACCATCATCTTAAAAAGCCACGATTACCTTGTGCTTACCGCCTCAAACGGTAGAGAGGCAAAAAAAGCTTTGGAAGACCAAAAACCGGATCTCATCATTTTGGACATCATGATGGCAACCGATACCGAAGGGTTTGATCTGGCCTATGATCTCCGGGACAATCCCGAATTTAAAAACCTCCCGATAATTATGTTAACCAGTTTTCTCGATAAAGTACGGCAGGAGGGTCCCGGCGACTTTGCCTATATTCTGGGTGAGCAATGGCCGGCCCATTGGCTGTTTGAAAAGCCTCTGGACACCTCCAAGCTTCTTGAAAAAATTGAAGATATCTTAAAGGAACGCGCATAACCAATTTGCCGGGAGTTATTGGCGCATGGAAGCCCTGCAGGATTTCATCTCCGAAAAAGTTGATCAGCTTTACCGGAGCACCGACCATGAGGAGCGAGAGCGGCTGGAGTGGCTGGTTAAAATTCGATGGTGGGCCCCGATACTGATCGCTATTGTCGTAGGCCTGAGCATGCTGGCCGAATTCGACGTCAAATTCGGTATCCTTCTGTTGGCCGCCGTTTACATTCTGGGATACAATCTGCTTTTTTATCGGTGGAGGCCGAGGCTCGCCGCAACGGCCGGAGCGGCGCGACCGAACCCGGCTTACTCCGTCTGCTGGCAGGCCGCCTTGGACGGCAGTGCGGTATTTTTACTCATCTATTTCACCGGAGGGATTGCCAGTCCGGTGAGCTTTCTTTTTGTGCTTCCCATTATCCTGGTTTCAACACGTCTATCACCGCGCTCAGTTTCTGTTTTTTCAGCCGTGCTTCTGGCCGCTATAACGCTGGTTGCTGTCTGTGAACGGGCGGGTTGGCTGCCGCTACCCTCCTTTGTTTTTCAAACCAGAACGCTGAGCCATGGACGGTTTCTCTTTCACCTGGTCACATTGTATTTGATCATCGGGGCGGTCACGTTTCTGAGCGCTGCAATTTTTCAGCGCGCCAGAAGCAAAAACAACGTGTTGGAAAATCTGCTCGCATCGGCAGCCGGGCTTAATCAAAAATTCTGGCAGTTGTTTGCGATGATCCAGTCCATCGGTTCGGCGCACGACCTTAATCAGGTCCTGGATGTTGTCAGTTCCGAGACTGCGTCAGTGATGAATGTGGAAGGCATCTCAATCAAAATGCTCAGTGAAGACGGCAAGCAGCTTCGGTATGCCGCCGCTTATGGACTGCCGGATGCCTTCGTCCGCGAAAAAGTGGTGGAAGTCCGAAAAAGCCTGCTGAACAAACGCATCATCGAAGGCGAACCTTATGTCACCGGCAATGTGACGGTCAAAGAAATGTTTCAGTTCGGAGAGGTATTGGCCGAAGCCCGAATTAAATCGGTGTTGTTTTTGCCCCTGCGCCTTGAGGGCAAGGTCATCGGAATTTTGGGAGCTTATTGCAAACTTCCGGATCGGTTTACCGAAGAAGACATCAATTTTTTCCGTCTGGTTGCCGGACTGGTCGCCATTGCTCTGGAAAACGCCCGGGCCTATGAAGCGGTCGCCAAACTGGTCAACGAGCGTTCCTGGTACATGCTGCGGGTTGCGCATAATCTACGGGCTCCTCTGGCGGGTATGCTGAGCATATTGGATGTTGTCCGCGGAGAATATCTCGGCGCCTTAAACGCCGAACAGCAGGAGTATCTACGCCGCCTGGACCGGCGTTCGCGCACGATGCTCATGCTGGTCAACGAACTGATGACCTTGGCAAAAAGCAGAGAAGAAAAAGAAACAGATGCGCTTAAATCGATCCGGCCGGAGGAGGTAGCGCGACGCATTCGTCGAACGTTCCAGGATCGCGCAGCGGAGAAAAATATAGCCTTCGAAGTTACTGATGCTCAGAATCTGCCGTCTATCCGGGGAAACCTGGAAATGGTCGAACAAATTCTTGAAAACCTTGTTTCCAACGCCATCAAATACACGCTTTCCGATGGAAAGGTTGCCGTTAAATTTTCACAGACCGTCAATATGGTTCGCATAGAGATCAGCGATACGGGCATCGGAATTTCAAAAACCGACCGGCTCAGGCTGTTTACGGAATTTTTCAGGGCTGAAAATGCACGGGCGGTCGAAAAAAACGGCACCGGCCTGGGGTTGGCGATTGTAAAGGAGTTTGTCGACAAACTCGGCGGCCGGATTCTGGTGGAAAGCGAGGAGGGAATGGGGACGATCTTTGTGGTCGATCTGCCCATCGCAACGACTAATAATGGAGGTTAGCATGACAACGGCGGAAACACTGAATCTGACCCGGTTGGATGAAATTTTACAGGCCTATCGCGGGCAAAGAGGGGCGGTCATTCCCGTGTTGCAAAAAGCCCAAAAAATCTTTGGCTATCTGCCCGGAGAGGTATTGCGCCGGATTGCAAAAGGGCTGCGTGTACCGCTCAGCCGCATTTACGGAGTGGCCACGTTTTATTCTCAATTTTACCTGACCCGCAGAGGCCGCCACGTTATCCGGCAGTGCGACGGGACCGCATGCCATGTGCGCGGGTCGGCACAAATCATCGAAAAAATCGAGAAGCATCAAAGCCGGTCAAACCACAACGGATTATAAAGTCACCTACGAAGTGGTGTATTGCCTTGGATCATGCGGCTTGGCGCCGGTGGCCACCGTTGACGATACGGCGGTTGGCAAGCTTGCTCCGGAACGGATGGCCGGCATTGTTGAGAATCTGGAATAGGTTGTCCGCCGCGTCATGGCCGGCGGAACCGTCGGCCGACGGTCGGATACAGCCGAAGCGTTAAGCATTCGGCAAGGCAGGGAGGATAGCGATATGGCAAAAATAATGACGATAGACGATTTCAAGAATCTTCGTGAAAACGCCCGGCGCGATATTCGCATTCGCCTGCAGACGGGAACGAAAATCATCATCGGCATGGGCACCTGCGGCATCGCCGCAGGTGCCAGAGAGACCATGCACGCCATATTGGCGGAGCTGGACAAACGGAAAATCGACGCGCAGGTCACCACTGTCGGCTGTATCGGGATGTGTGCCTTTGAGCCGCTGGTGGACGTGGAGCAGGCGGGCGGCTCCCGCATCACTTACGCTAACATAAATCCGGAAAAGGTGCCCCGTTTGATCGAAGAACACCTGATTCAGGGTCGGGTCGTTGACGAGTGGGTGGTGGCGCGCATGCCCAAAACCGCCGGGGCATCTAAGGAGGAAATCCCAAATGGCTGAAAAATTATATCGTTCCAACGTGCTCATCTGCCACGGTACCGGATGCACGGCATCTCAGGCAGACGGTGTTCATGAAAGGCTGGAGCAGGAAATCCGCCGGCAAGGGCTGCAAAACGAGATTCAAATTGTCCAGACCGGCTGCCGCGGTTTCTGTGCCATGGGCCCGATTCTAATGATCTATCCCGAAGGCATCTTCTACTGCCAGGTCAGCCCCGACGACGTTGCGCAGCTGGTGGAAGAAACCCTGCTGAAAGGACGACTGGTCGAGCGCTTGCTTTACCGTGAACCTGTCGAACACAAGGCCATTCCGTACTATCAACAGATCCCGTTTTACGCCAAACAAAAGCGCATTGCGTTGCGCAACTGCGGGATGATCAATCCGGAAAGCATTGATGAATACATTGCCCAGGACGGCTACAGCGCGCTGACCAAAGTGCTTTCCGAGATGACCCCCCAGGCGGTGCTCGAAGAGGTCAAAGCCTCGGGTCTCAGAGGCCGCGGCGGTGCGGGCTTTCCCGCCGGGCTCAAGTGGGAGTTTACCCGTCTTGCGCCCGGGGAGCCCAAGTACGTTATCTGTAACGCGGATGAGGGCGACCCCGGCGCTTTTATGGACCGCAGCATTATTGAGGGCGACCCCCACAGCCTGATCGAGGGCATGACGATCGCCGCATATGCCATCGGCGCCAGAGAGGGCTATGTTTATTGTCGGGCCGAATACCCGCTGGCCATCCACAGACTTGAGGTGGCCATCGGGCAAGCCACCGAGTACGGCATGCTCGGCAGCCGCATTATGGGTACCGACTTTGGTTTTCAGCTGCATATCAAAGAAGGTGCCGGTGCATTCGTCTGTGGAGAGGAAACCGCATTGATTGCTTCGATTGAAGGCCGCCGGGGGGAGCCGCGCCCGCGTCCCCCGTTTCCGGCTGTTTCCGGCCTCTGGGGCAAACCGACCAACATCAATAATGTCAAAAGCTACGCCGTTATCTCCCAGATCATATTGCAGGGAGCCGAGTGGTTTGCCGGCATTGGTTCAAAAAGCAGCCCGGGAACCGCCATGTTTGCGCTGACCGGTAAAGTGAAAAACACGGGCCTGGTGGAAGTGCCCATGGGCATCAGCCTGGGGGAAATTATATTCGACATAGGGGGAGGCATTCTCAAAGACAAATCGTTTAAAGCCGTGCAAACCGGCGGCCCTCTGGGAGGCTGTATCCCGGTCCAGCATCTCAACGTCAAAGTGGATTTTGACTCTCTCAAGGAGGTCGGGGCGGTGATGGGCTCCGGCGGCATGATCGTGGTCGATGAAGATACCTGCATGGTTGAATTTGCCAAGTTCTTTCTGACATTTGCCACAGCGGAAAGCTGCGGCAAATGCATTCCCTGCCGGTCCGGCGGCAAGCGCATGCTGGAAATTTTAAATCGCATCTGCGAAGGCCGCGGAAAACTGCAGGACCTTGATAAAATCCGTGAGATTGCCGCCGGCATGGAATCCAGTTCCCTTTGCGCCCTGGGGCAATTAACCCCCGGTCCGGTCATGGCCGCCCTGCGCTATTTCGAAAATGAATTTATTGCGCATATCGAGGATCGGCGATGTCCGGCCGGCTCCTGCAAGGAGCTCGTGCCGGCGCGTTGTCTGAATGCATGTCCTGCCGGAGTGGACATTCCGGCCTATGTCAGCCTGGTTGCCCAGCGACGATACGCCGAGGCTCTGGAAATCCACCGCGAGCGCAATCCCTTTGCCATGATTTGCGGACGGGTCTGTCCCGCATTCTGCGAACAGCACTGCCGCCGTGGCGATATCGATGAGCCGGTGGCGATCCGGGCCATTAAACGCTTCATGGCCGATCACGAGGCTCCAAATCCCTGGACACCGCCGAAGGTTTCGCCGTCGCAATCCGAAAAAGTGGCCGTCATCGGATCAGGCCCCGGCGGTCTGACGGCAGCCCTGCGCCTGGCGCAAAAGGGCTATCCGGTGACGGTTTACGAGGCGCTGCCTGTCGCCGGCGGCATGCTGGCCGTTGGGATTCCAGAGTATCGGCTACCGCGCTCGATCCTCAATCAGGAAATCGAGAATATCAAACGTGCCGGCGTGGACATCGTTTGCAACCGCTCACTCGGTCGCGACTTTGCAATGGATGATCTTTTCAATCAGATGGGTTACGCCTCTGTGGTATTGGCCATCGGCGCCCATCGGGGTTTGCGGATGGGCATCAAAGGCGAAAATGCAGCGGGCGTCTATGACGGCATCAAATTTTTGCGAAACACCGCTCTGGGAGATGCACCGGATATCCGCGGCAAGAAAGTTGCCGTCATCGGCGGTGGAAACGTTGCTATTGATGCGGCGCGCACCGCATGGCGCCTGGGCGCTTCACAGGTCCATGTCATTTACCGTCGTACCCGTCGGGACATGCCCGCCTATCTGGAGGAAATCGAAGCGGCCGAACAGGAAGGCATTATCTTTCACTACCTGGCAGCGCCGGTTCGCATTTTAGGCGATGACCGCATTACGGGCATCGAAATACAGCATCAGCAACTGTCGGACTTTGACACCAGTGGACGGCGGCGCCCGATTCCAATTGAGGCCTCGACATTCGTTCTGAAAATCGAAGCGCTCATTGAAGCGATCGGCCAGCAACCGGATCATGAATGCATCTCGGCAGCAGCGGTGGAAACCAACCGCAACGCAACCGTACGGGTCGGGAAAAATCTGGAAACCTCCCGGCAGGGCGTTTTTGCCGTCGGCGATGTGGTTTCCGGTCCGGCTTCGGTGATCGAAGCCGTGGCCCAGGGCAACCGGGCGGCAGAGGCGGTTGATCAATACCTGCGTACCGGAACGATGACAAAAATTGCCATGGCCCTGGACGTGCATCTGCCCGAACTGAGCTGGAAAATGGAAGATTACGGTCAAGCGACCCGCATTCATGCCGGCCATTTGCCGGTATCCGAGCGCAGCGGCAATTTCCGGGAAGTCGAATTGCCTGCTGACGAAGAGAAAGTTTGCAATGAAGCCAAACGCTGTTTGCGCTGCGATCTGGAATGGCATGCCGCTCGTCGTCCAGGCATCGAATCGCTTGAAAGAGAGACTCAGGCGGCTTAGTCGAATTGGGATTGCCGGAAAGATCATGATGGCGATCAACACCCCCTAGCGGGTTAGCGCAACGAACTTCTAAAAAGGTCAGGAGGATAAACGATGGCGTCATTCAACATCAGCATCAACGGCCAGGACATCACTGCCGAAAGCGGTCAAACGGTACTTGAAGCGGCGACCGCTGCCGGAATCGAGATCCCTACCCTCTGCCATCATCCG
>JARRJQ010000292.1:0-4760 GCA_037388985.1 Desulfobacterales bacterium
GAGGTGCTGAGGCTCGATGCGGCTATTCTGGAGGTAGTAAAGACAAATATTAATGACATAACATTCTTTGTACTAAGGTATCTGCCATTGAGCAACCTGACAAGCGTTGCCACCGTTCTGGCTGCCTTTCTTTTTGTTGTGACAAGTGTGGTCAGCGCCTCATTTGTACTTTCAATGTTTGCCACCGGTGGAGACCTGAACCCGCCTACGAAGACCAAGATTATATGGGGCGTAATCTTGGGAGCGCTTGGGCTGGTTATGATCCTTTCGAATAGTATCGACGCCGTGAAGAGTATCATTGGTTTAGCAGCTTTGCCCTTTATTTTTATTGTACTATTGATTGTTATGTGTTTTTTAAAAGCGCTTAAGTCAGAGGTGGCTTGATGTCCTTAGAAAACTTTATCGACACACTTCTTAACATCTGGGTATTTGCTTTTATTGGCATCCTGATCTGGCTTTATTTCAAGAAGGATCCAGATGGTAATATTGCCGGGGAGCAAGAGCACAATAGAGATACTTTAGGTTAGAATTTATTTTTCAAAGACTTTGTTATCACTTTTGCTAAGAATAGCTTTGAAAATAAGCAAACAAAATTGCATATTACTCCAACAAATCGGTACCTTTGGAAGCTGGAAAAAGCTGCGATATTCGATTTTAATCACAGGTGCCAAAAATTAGAAATGACTGTTGATTGCATGAACGATTTTATATACCCAGAGCATATCCGTAAAATTGCGATATTTCGGTTTCTTTTAATATACCTTTAGTTCCGTAATTTGATTGTTATTTAAAAAAATTCCCAATTAAAGCGTGCCCATCAAACTCTGGTTTATAGCTAGTGGCGGTCAACAGACGTCGATTTGGACCCTCGTTTGACTTTATTTTCCTATTCATAAACCCTTTGAATATTAGCGGATTACCCCAGAGATAATAGAAAGGAGGGTCGTATGACCACGATGTCGAAAAAGTACGGCCACGGGTCGGTCCTGGCATGGTTTATCTGGGCCATCGCCACGGCCTACTTTTTCTGGGACTATCTACAGCAGGTGGCCCCGGGTGCCATGGGTCCGTACTGGATCAAGGCATTTCATCTCGATAATGCCACATTGGGGATTATCGCGGGGTTTTACTTCTATTCCTATGGGATCATGCAGATCCCTGTCGGATTGATCGGAGACCATTTCGGCCCCCATAGGCCCCTCATCGTGGCGGTATCTGTGGCTGTTGCTGGGAATATCCTGCTGGCCGTGGCCGACAGTCCCCTCTCAGTAGAAATGGCCCGCCTGATGATCGGCGCGGGTGCGGCCTTCTCTTTTGTGTCGTGTCTCAAACTTATCTCCAACTGGTTTCCGCATCAGTATTTCGGCACACTTGTGGGGTTGACTTCCCTGATCGGCATGATCGGCGGCATCAGTGGTGAGGCACCCCTATCCGCCATGGTGGGGGCCTTTGGTTGGCGCACCACCATATGGATATTGGCCATTATCGGGATGGGACTGGCGGCACTAATCATCTTTGTGGTGCGCGATCACCCGGCCAACGCAATCCGTTGGGAAGACCATCCTGAACGAAACCGGGGAGTGCACAAGACGCTGTCTGACCTCGAGCACGTGTTCTCCAGCGGCCAGACATGGATGTGTGGCGCTTACGTATCCGGGATGAATGCCATCTACTTTGTTTTCGGGGCCCTCTGGGGAGCGGATTTCCTGGTTCACTATTACGGAATTACCAAGGTCCAGGCCGAAGGGGCCATGTCCATGCTCTTCGTCGGAGGTATTCCCGGGAGTTTCTTCTTCGGCTGGTTCTCGGATAAAATCAAGGGCCGCAAGATGCCCATGTTGGGCGCGGGGATTATCGCGACTGCGGTTTTGGCCTTTGTTATTTACGGACCGGTCATGCCGCTTCCCTTCCTATATGCCCTGTTGATTGTTCAGGGGTTTATGTGCAGCGCCTACGTGGTGGCATTCGCTCTGGCCAACGATGTGCGCCCCCCGGGATCGGCAGGGGTGTCTGTGGGATTTGTCAATACCTGCTCTGTGGCCAGCAGCGCCATTTTTCAGCCCGGGGTGGGGGCGATCATGGATGCGCTGGCCGGTAAAGCAACGCCCAGTTTGGGAGACTACCGCATCGCGCTATCCACCATGATCGGTCTTGTGGCCATGGCCCTGCTTATGGCCCTTTTTTCGAAAGAGACCCACTGCCGGCCGTTGTACGAGAGGTCAGGTACTGTGCAGGCGCCGCGTGACTCGGTCAATAAAACCTAAAACCGCTCACCTACGGTAGAGGGTCGTTATGAAACAAGACCAATCATGTGTGCAGCGTAGGAAACCCGAGAGCGGCTATTCTGGAGGTGGTGAAGACAAATATTAATGACGTAACATTCTTTGCGCTCAGGTATCTGCCGCTGAGCAACCTGACAAGCGTTGCCACCGCTATTGGCATCCTGATCTGGCTTTATTTCAAGAAGGATTCAGATGGTAATATTGCCTGGGAGTAGGAGCACAATAGAGATACTTTAGCTTAGAATTTATTTCCCAAAGACTTTGTTATCACTTTTGCTAATACTAGTTATACTAAAATTTATTCTCGTTTAATTTAGAAAAGTTGCACTGTAAAACAAAGAGGATCACATGAAAATTTTCAAGGACCGGGTTGCTGTTGTTACTGGGGCCGCCAGTGGTATCGGAAGAGGAATGGCAGAAACTTTTATCGAAGCCGGAATGAAAGTTGTTCTTGCAGATGTTGATAAAACTAGACTTAAAACCACGGTAAAGACATTTCAAGATTCCGGCGCTGAAGTTCTTGGTATGCACACGGACGTAAGCAAGCAGGACCAGGTCAAAAACCTGGCAGACAAAACAATGGATGCGTTTGGGGCAGTCCACGTATTATGTAACAATGCAGGCGTTGGAATTGGCGGGCGATATTCATGGAGGATTCCTTTGGAAAGTTGGAGTTGGGTTCTGAGCGTCAATCTTATGGGTGTAATCAATGGACTCCATTACTTTTTGCCAATCATGCTTAAGCAAGATACAGAAGCCCACATCGTAAATACATCCTCAATCGCAGGGCTTACCTCCAACCCGATTAATACTCCATATGGTGTGAGCAAACATGGGGTTGTTGCTCTTACTGAATCGCTTTATCACGAGCTACAAATCCTAGGCGCCAAGGTAAAGGTAAGTGTATTATGCCCCGGCCCTGTAAACACTGACATAATGGAATCAAGCGAAAGGAATCGCCCGGCTGACATTCCTGCTCCTCCTAAATTGTCCGAAGAAGAATCTATTTTTAGGGAGGCTTTTAAAAGATGGATTAAACGCGGTTTTGACGCAAAGGTGGTCGGAAGGCTGGTAATTGAGGCGATTAAAGAAGAACGCCTATACATAATTACAACAAATGATTTCGATCGTAATATTCAACAGCGGATGAAAAATATTCTCAAAAGAAAAAATCTTGCGCCACCACAACCACCAAAGGATTTAATGGACATACTAAGGGGGATGATCAGAAAATCATGAAATGCATTTCATTGATACCAGATCAAACATATCCTCATTAGATTTTTAGTATTTCCAACATATCCGCAAAATTGATCGCCCTCTGAATGCTGTGATATTTTGGCGTATGTGCATTTTTGGTATTTTTCAGGTATTCTCAATAAATCACCGTCGGCTGATATTTGGTTTAATGACGATTTCTTCTAAGATCTGTTGATTTTTACTCATATTTCCCCTAACATTCAGCAAGCAACGATCTGAGGATTTTAAAACAAGGCTAACGCATCTGTTTGGGGAGGCAGTATGCAACGAGTCTTAAATAAATAGCCAGGCCGCCTTTAATGGTGGCCTGGTTATTTGTTTTGAGCAATGAGGCAAAAATGGAAAAGATATGTCTACCAAAGACCGGGTGTTGGCGCATTTTTGTATTTTCGGCAATCTTGGCTTTGACGGGTTTGGTTTGTAGCCCGCAATTGAATGCCGAAATTTATCAATGGGTTGATGAAAATGGCGTAAAGCATTACAGCAACTCGCCTCCAACAAAGGCTGAAAATGTTAAAATAATGTCTGGCGGGTACCGATACGATGAAGCAGCAGATCAAGAACGCGTCAAGGCCGATCAAAAAACAATAGATGCGCTCGACGAAGAAATGAAAACGGAAGAAAAGCAGGTTCATGCGGAGAAGCAAAAAAGATTATTGGAACAAGAGTCCCAAAAATTAGAAAAGGCAAGAAAGAGTCAACCGCTTTTGTTCGCCGCTGAATGTTTTAGCCCATCTTACAGTATTCAACAGGGAAGGGGTAAATTTGAGGCGGTTGTTCCAAGAGATCTTATGGCAAGCGAGTACCGGAATCTCCAAGAACTATTCCAGAGTTTAGATGGTAAGTGGGAAGGAAATGCAAGGGTGCTCGACTGCGAAGGAACGCCAGATAAAGTCCGTAAGGTGATTGAGAATTATTCGGTCAAGTCTGAAGGTAAAATGTTTAGAACCGTTTCAAAAAGACAGTTTAATTTGGAAACGACTTTGTACTCTCCAGAAAAAAGGGAGTCGTACCAAGAGAACCTTCGCCTTTATTTAGACCCCAAAAAATTGACGACAGAACCCGACATTTCAATCTCGGATATTGAATTGATCTCAATATCAACGGATGAACTTGTTTATGTTGAAAATAGACAAGATAGAAGTGGAAGCGGAGCACTTTTAGTGCGCGAAACAGCCGTTACAATCAAAAAGACAGGTAACGCATCTTTTTTGCTTG
>JARRJQ010000293.1:0-4738 GCA_037388985.1 Desulfobacterales bacterium
GATTCTAAAAAACAGACAAAGGAAACAAAAAACTAAGGATTTAAGAAAAACTGAACCTTTTAATATGGTGAAGGAGAAAACTCGTGCCACTGATACCGATGGTCATCGAGCAAAGCAGCCGGGGAGAGCGCGCCTATGACATATATTCACGGCTGCTGAAAGACCGCATTATTTTCCTGGGCACTGCGATGAATGATGAGATCGCCAATCTGATTATCGCTCAGCTGCTTTTTTTAGAGTCCGAAGATCCGGACAAAGATATCAATTTTTATATTAATTCCCCGGGAGGTATGGTAACGGCGGGTTTGGCGGTGTACGATACGATGCAGTATATCAAACCGGATGTTACGACGGTGTGCATCGGGCAGGCTGCCAGTATGGGCGCCGTTTTGTTGGCTGCAGGGACCAAAAACAAGCGCTATTCGCTGCCGAATTCACGGATTTTGATCCATCAACCCATGGGCGGATTTCAAGGCCAGGCGTCTGATATTGAAATCCAGGCCAAGGAAATTCTGCGCATGAAAGATCGCCTGAACCAGATCCTTGTAAACCACACCGGAAAAGCCTTAGATGATATTCAGAGAGATACCGACAGGGATTTTTTCATGTCGGGTGAGGAGGCCAGAAAATACGGCCTCATTGACCATGTCATTGCGAACCGTGATGATCTTGACCGCTTAGAACAATTGGAGAAATAATATGCCAAAGAAAAAAGACGACAACGACAATTTGTTCTGCTCCTTCTGCGGAAAAAATCAGTCTGAAGTCCGCAAACTCATTGCCGGTCCGGCTGTATATATCTGTGATGAGTGCATCCAGCTATGCAGCGAAATTATTGAAGAAGAAAGCGAAAAGGATGCCAAGGATTCAGACCGCATCTTGACACCCAAAGAAATTAAGGAAAAACTTGATGGCTATGTCATCGAACAGGAAGCGGCCAAAAAAGTACTTTCCGTAGCCGTTTACAATCATTATAAGCGCCTTGACTCTTCTTTGAGCACCGGGGATGTTGAAATTCAGAAAAGCAACATCATGTTAATCGGCCCCACCGGCTGTGGCAAGACGTTGCTGGCACAAACCCTTGCCAGATTTTTAAACGTACCATTTACCATTGCGGATGCAACCAGCCTGACAGAAGCCGGCTATGTGGGTGAGGATGTCGAAAACATCATCCTTTCGCTGCTTCAAAATGCGGATTACGATGTCGACAGAGCCAAACGCGGCATCGTCTACATTGATGAAATCGATAAAATCGCAAGCAAATCGGATAATCCGTCGATCACCCGTGATGTTTCCGGTGAAGGCGTTCAGCAGGCCCTGCTGAAAATAATCGAAGGGACAACCGCCAGCGTACCGCCGAAGGGCGGCAGAAAACACCCGCAGCAGGATTTTGTCAAAGTGGACACTTCCAATATCCTGTTTATCTGCGGGGGGACTTTTAACGGGCTGGAAAAAATCATTCAGCGACGCCTGGGATCCAAACAAATGGGCTTTGGGGCCAAGATCCGCCTGCAAACAGAGAAAACTATCGGCGATATTTTAATGGAAGTCCAGCCCGAAGACCTGATTAAATACGGATTGATTCCCGAGTTTATCGGGCGCCTGCCGGTGGTTGCCACCCTTGATGAGCTCAATGAGCAGGCCCTGATCCGTATTTTGAAAGAACCTAAAAACGCCCTGGTCAGACAATTTCAAAAGCTATTTGAAATGGAAGCGGTTAATCTGAGACTCACCGACAGCGCACTGGCGGCAATTGCCAGAGAAGCGATGAAACGCAAGTCCGGTGCGCGGGGGTTGCGGGCAATTATGGAAGCCTGCATGCTTGAAATCATGTATGACCTGCCCTCAATTGACGATGTAAAGGAATGTGTTATCGGAGAAGATGTTGTCCTCAAAAAGGAAGCTCCTATCCTGCTTTATGAGCAGACGAAAAAGCAAGCCTAAATTTTTTTAAAAAGAACGAACCGAGGAATTAAAGATGTTATTACCGCTTTTACCTTTGAGAGACATTGTTGTCTTTCCGCATATGGTGGCGCCGCTTTTTGTCGGGCGCACCAAATCGGTGAACGCGCTCGCCGATGCGATGAATAAAGATAAGCGCGTTTTCCTATCAACCCAGAAAAGAGCCAATGTGGATAATCCGGGTGAAGGCGACATTAATCGCATTGGGACGATCGGCAAGGTGCTTCAGCTGCTGAGACTTCCGGATGGTACGGTTAAGGCGCTGGTAGAAGGTAAGGCCCGGGGCCGAATAGAGCGTTTTTTGGTTGCCGATGACTTTTTTCAGGTCGATGTCGAAAAAACTGCAGAATCTATCGTTCCAGAAGCCGAAGCCACCGCACTCAGCCGATCGGTTATCAAGGAATTCGAAGAATATGCAAAGTCCAACAAGAATATTTCGAAAGAATTGGTAACCAATGCCGCGGCCATTGTTGATATATCGCAGTTGGCCGATACAGTTGCTTCGCATTTTTCATTTAAAATCGAGGACAAACAAAAGCTGCTGGAAACTTTTTCGGTTGCCGATCGATTGGCCCTGCTTCTGAGCCTGATTAAAATGGAAATTGAAGTCTTCAAAATGGATCAGCGCATTAAAAATCGGGTCAAAGAGCAAATGGAGCAGACCCAGAAAAATTATTATTTAAGCGAACAAATGCGAGCCATTAAAAAAGAAATGGGCGCAGATGACGACTCGGCCGATGAAATAAAGGAACTTGAAGAAAAAATAAAGCAGAAAAAGATGTCCAAAGAGGCCACTGAAAAGGCTGAAGGCGAACTCAAAAAGTTAAAGATGATGACGCCGATGTCGGCCGAAGCCACGGTGGTGCGAAACTATATCGATTGGATTATCAGTCTGCCCTGGTGTGAAAAAACGGGGGTAAACGACAATCTTACAGAGGCGGAGAAAATCCTCGATGAAGATCATTACGGGCTGGAAAAGCCCAAAGAAAGAATTGTAGAATATTTGGCCGTGCAGGCGCTGGTTAAGAAAATCAGAGGGCCGATTCTTTGTTTCGTCGGTCCGCCGGGTGTGGGCAAAACCTCGTTGGCTAAATCCATCGCCAGGGCCACGGGCCGAAAATACGTGCGCCTCTCGCTTGGCGGTGTCAGAGATGAAGCCGAAATTCGCGGACACCGGCGAACATATATCGGAGCCCTTCCAGGTAAAATTCTGCAGTCGCTGAAAAAAGTCGGCGTCAATAATCCGGTATTTTGTCTGGATGAGGTGGATAAAATGAGCATGGATTTCCGCGGGGATCCATCTGCAGCGCTTCTGGAAGTACTGGATCCCGAGCAAAATTTCAGCTTCAATGACCATTATCTGGATATGGATTATGATCTTTCCGACATCCTTTTTATTACAACCGCCAATACGCTGCCGGATATCCCCTTGCCGCTGCAGGATCGCATGGAAATTATCCGGCTTCCGGGCTACACGGAATATGAAAAATATCATATTGCCGAGGGCTTTTTGGTGCCCAAGCAGATCAAATTCAATGGACTTGAGAACAGGAAAGTAAACTTTTCCAAAAATGCAGTGCTGGCCATTATTCGACGCTATACCCGCGAAGCCGGGGTCCGGAATCTTGAACGTGAAATTGCCTCGATCTGTCGGAAGCTGGCCAAAGAAGCCGTTAAACATAAGGAAAGAACAGAATTCAATGTTTCTGAAAGCTCCATCGCCAAGTATTTGGGGCCTTACCGTTTTCGGCAGGAACAGGTCGAAGAAAAAGACCATATCGGCATGGTCACCGGACTGGCGTGGACCCAGGTGGGCGGCGAGTTGCTTTTCATCGAAACGCTGATCATGCCCGGTAGGGGCAAGCTCACGGTTACCGGAAAACTGGGCGATGTGATGCAGGAGTCGGCCCAGGCCGCGGTGAGTTATGTTCGTTCCCGGGCCCAAAATTTGATGATTGATGAAAAATTTTACCGCAAGTACGACATCCATATCCATATTCCCGAAGGGGCCATCCCCAAAGACGGGCCATCCGCGGGTATTTCAATGTGTACTTCGCTGGTATCGGCCTTGGCCAAACGGCCGGTGCATCGTGATATCGCCATGACTGGTGAAATTACGCTCCGGGGTCGCGTGCTGCCGGTCGGCGGCCTGAAAGAGAAAATCATCGCTGCTCATCGCGGTGGGATCAAAAAAATTCTGATTCCCAAAGAAAATGAAAAAGATTTAAAAGATGTGCCCAAAAGCATTTCCAAACAGGTTGAAATCGTCCCGGTGGAGCATATGGATGAGGTGTTATCCCATTCACTGATTCTCGATGAAGGCGAATCTCTTTTCAAAAACGTTGATATTCCGCTTGAAATAAAGCCCGACGATTCTGAAAAACCGAGAAATTTGATTTAAGAGGAAAATCATCTTTTCAGCCGTTTTTAAACTTGACATTATTTGTTGAAGTTGTTAGCAAAGGCGGCCCGTATACTGCTTGGCGGGTAGCACAGTTGGGAGAGCATCCCGCCTGATCGGCGGGAGGGTCACAGTTCTGATGCCCGCTATTCAGGTTAGATATCTCAGATTTAATATACGAATAAATGTGGGCGGGTAGCTCAGTTGGGAGAGCACCGGCCTTACAAGCCGGGGGTCACAGGTTCAAGCCCTGTTCCGCCTACCACTTTTTAAAAGTGGTAGACTGAGCGCCTGCAAATACATAAGCGAGAACTTAGTTCAGCTTGGTTAGAACGTCCCGCATGATATGCGGGAAGGTCGCGAGTTCGAGTCGCA
>JARRJQ010000294.1:0-1681 GCA_037388985.1 Desulfobacterales bacterium
GAACGACACCGTCGTGCACTGGAAATAAATCGTCCGAAAAGCCGCGCCCACCGGCAAATAACTGGCTGACATCGGGGCCGGACCGGCCGGCCTGACCGCGGCCTATTATCTGACCCGGCTGGGCCATGCATTGACAGTATTCGAAGCGCTGCCGTTTGCCGGCGGGATGATGCGATTCGGCATTCCGGAATATCGGCTGCCCAGGGACGTTTTAAACAGCGAAATCGAAGAAATTATCAATGCAGGGGTTCGAATCAAGACCAACACGAAGATCGAATCGCTGGAACATTTGATGTTTGAAGAAGGCTTTGACGCCGTTCTGGTAGCGGTGGGCTCCCATGCCGGGCAGAAGCTGCCGATTCCCGGCACCGACCTCGAGGGGGTGCTGGTTGGCCTGGAGTTTTTGCGGGATGTGAGCCAGGACCAACCGGTCCAAACCGGAAAACAGGTTGTCGTGCTGGGAGGCGGAAACGTGGCCTTTGATTGTGCCCGGGTGGCCCGCCGTCTCGGTGCAGATGAAGTGCACATTGCCTGCCTGGAGTGCCGAAACGATATGCCGGCAGCCTGTGATGAGATTGAACAGGGGGAAGAGGAAGGTATTGAAGTGCACCCGTCACTGACGGCCTCTAAAATTTTAAATGAAAATGGAAAGATCACCGGAGTTGAGTGTCTCGACGTGAAGTCGTTTGAATTCGATGAAGACGGAAGGGTTCAGCTGGATGTGATTGAAAGCTCCGAGCGCACTTTAGCGGCAGATACCGTCATCTTGGCCGTCGGGCAGCGCCCTGAGATTCCCGATGGGTTTGATCTGGATACCGATGCATGCTGCCGCATCGAGGTAGACCCCTATACATTTGAAACGTCAACCGAAGGTGTGTTTGCCGCCGGTGACGCAGTGAGCGGCTCCGGTTCCGTTATCGCAGCGATCGCATCCGGCAGAAACGGAGCCGTTGTTGTCGACCGATATCTGGGCGGAAGCGGCCATATCGATGAGCAGCTGGTTCCGCGTGATGAGCTTAAGCCCTGGCTGGGTCCGGGAGAGGGATTTGCTGCGCAAAGCCGGGCAAAAGAGTGCTGCCTCGGTGCCGCTGACCGCATCAGCAGTTTTTGCGAAATTGTTCAGCCTTTTGATCAAGAAGCAGCGGTGACCGAGTCGGGACGCTGTTTGCAATGCGATCTGAGGCTCAAGATGACGCCGGTTAGATTCTGGGGAGATTACTAGGGTTGTGTCCAACAAGTAATTTGAAAAATACGGCTTGAGGTTATCCATCTTCTCTCTCAACAATACAGGTTTCAGGTTTCAGGTGTCAGAAAAAGATGACAGAATCCGAACCCTGATAATTCTTAACGTCATCAGGTTCCTTACCCTGACACCCGACACCTGAAACCAAAGACATTGGCTTGTTTAAAGAACTCAACTGAGCTCAAATATAACAAAAGATTTTTATAACATTTTTGCGGGACACGACACTAGAACTTATTTTTGAGGTGGGTTCTAACATACACGCACAAGGAGGAAAGAACATGAGTAGGTTAAAAACCGATATCATTGTCGTGGCAGCCGGGGCTGCCGGATTGCCGGCAGCCATCGCCGCGACGCAGCTCGGGGCCGAGGTCACTGTCTTTGAAAAGGCATCCACCACCGGTGGGACCGGCAATATGGGCATGGGGCCGCTGGGCA
>JARRJQ010000294.1:1731-15802 GCA_037388985.1 Desulfobacterales bacterium
ATACCCGTATCAAACAGTTCCGGCCCACAAAGGATGAAGCCTTTGAGATTTTTATGGATTATACCCATTGGCGTGTCGATGCCCAGCTGGTGCGGACCTATCTCAATAAGTCCGGCGACACGATCCACTGGCTGGAGCAACTGGGCGTCGAATTCGTCGAACCGGCCGCCTACTTTCCAACGGCATATCCCACTTGGCATCTCATTAAACCGGAAACCGGCAAACCGGGGCCAATGGCTTCCGGCACGATGATGAAGATCCTGACCGAACGTGCCAAACAGATGGGCGTAAAAATTTTGCTGCAGACCCCCGTCCAAAAGCTCATCAAGGAAGATGGACGGATTGCAGGGGTGGTGGCTGAAAACAAATCCGGCGAAAAAGTTGAGGCCCGGGCCAAGGCCGTTATTATCGCAACCGGTGGGTTCGGCGATAATCCGCAAATGATCAAAAAGTTTACCGGCTACGAGTTTGGCAAAGACATGTTTTCGTTTCGCATTCCGGGTATGGAAGGAGACGGTATCCGGATGGCGTGGGAAGCTGGCGCAGCCCGGACGGAGATGTCGATGGAAATGATATACGGCATGCCCGATCTGATGACCATCCCCCCGCAACTACACGAAGCTTGCCGCCAGCCCCATCTCATGGTCAATTTACTGGGTGAGCGTTTCATTAACGAAGCCATTATGCCCAATGCCACCTTTACGGGTAATGCCATCGCCAGGCAAAAGGACCGTTGCGGCTTTCTGATCTTTGATCAAAACATCTTAAAACAAATGGAAGTGGGCTTTGATTTCCTCAGTGTTGTTTTTCAATTCACACATATTGACAATTTCAGTCAAACCATCCAGGCTGCTCTCGACCAGGGTTATCAGCATATCTTTGTGGCAGATACGATCGAGGAGTTGGCCGAAAATATCGGCATTGACCCAGACGGGCTGCAGAAAACTGTTGAGGCCTATAACCGGAGCTGCTCAAAGGGCTATGACGACCTGTTTAACAAACCCCATAGATATTTGCGGCCGATTGATACACCCAGATTCTATGCCGCCAGGTTTTTTCCGAGTGCTTACGGGTCATTGGGAGGCATCAAAATCAATCATAAGGCAGAGGTTCTCGATAAGGACTGGGCGGCGATTCAGGGTCTGTATGCCGCCGGAAACGATACCTGCACAATTTACGGCGACAGTTATGTTTTTATTCTGCCGGGAAACACCATGGGCTTTGCGATCAACACCGGGCGCATTGCCGGTGAACAAGCGGTAAAGTATATAAAGAGCTTAGATTAAGTGAAAGGGACATCACAATGGGGGGCTGTAATTGACCTGTTGGTGTCGTCTGCAAGGCAGATTCTTTTAGTTTGTGTTATTTATCTCGAGTTGGTTTCAATGGAAAATCCACTCATATCTGAAAGGAGGCATTGATGACGGACAACGCCACTCCTTTTGCCGATGCACGGAATTCTCAAAGCGAACGGATCGAAATCATTTACCGCAAATCATCACCAATAGACGATCCGCAAGCCCGTTATCCGGGGTTCAAGCCGGGCACCACCACGCTTGCTGCAGGGTCCGTTCACCGGAAAGGTGCACTGCCGCTTCCATGTGACATTATTTTCGAGCGGGATGTTGCAGTGCCGATGCGTGACGGCATTACCATTTACGTCAACATTTTCCGGCCGACGGGTTCTGAAAAAATACCGGCGATCATCGCCTGGAGCCCTTACGGTAAAGACGGCGGCTACCAGACGCTCGACCAGCTGCCGTTCCGGTTCGGCATACCCGTGAGCGTGCTTTCCGACCTGCAGGTCTGGGAAGGTCCGGACCCGGCATACTGGTGCAACCAGGGGTATGCGGTCGTCAATCCCGATGCCCGCGGCGCATTCAGCTCCGAAGGTGATATTCATCACTGGGGATCGCAGGAGGCCGAAGACGGCTATGACCTGATTGAGTGGCTAGCAGGCCAGCAATGGTGCAACGGCCGCCTCGGATTGACGGGCAACTCCTGGCTTGCCATCGTTCAGTGGTTCATCGCATCGAAACAGCCCGCGCATCTGGCGGCCATCGCTCCCTGGGAGGGCTTTACGGATTTTTATCGCGACCACCTGGCCCGCGGTGGAATCCCGGACCCTGTTTTCAATACGGACATTCTTTCACATCTCCACGGAAACAACCGCACCGAAGACACATCGGCCATGATTGCAAAATACCCGCTGATGAACGCTTACTGGGAAGACAAAGCGGCCAAGCTTGAAAATATCAAAGTTCCGGCATACATTGTGGCCAGTTACGCCAATCCGATCCACGTGAACGGCACCTTTGAGGGCTTTGGGCGCATTGCATCGAAAGATAAATGGTTGCGTGTGCACAATACCATGGAATGGCCCGATTATTATAACTCCGAACATAAAGAAGACCTGCGGCGTTTCTTCGACCGTTATCTGAAAGATGTTCAAAATGGCTGGGAGCAGACGCCGCGGGTACGGCTGTCGGTGCTGGATCCCGGCGGCACGGATATGGTGGGGCGCGCCGAAAACGAGTATCCCCTGGCCCGGACCCGGTACCAAAAACTTTTTCTGCATGCTGCTGCAGGCAAACTCACGCCCCACCCGGTAAACCAGGAGTCTTCCATCCGTTACAGAGCCGATGATCAAAAGGGGCAGGCAACGTTTACCATGGCCTTTGAGCATGACACCGAGCTGACCGGCTTCCTGAAGTTGCGCCTGTGGGTCGAAGCAAAAGGGGCCGATGACATGGATCTATTCGTCTTTCTACAGAAACTCAACAAACGTGGCAGGCTTCTATCCCATATGTCCGTCATACCGCGTAATCCTGTTTTGCGCTCGGCTTTAAGAATAGCGCATTCATTTGGGCTTCAAAAAGTCGGGCTGTTGTTCTATTCCGGACCCAACGGCCGGCTGCGGGTCTCGCATCGAAAACTGGATACGGCGCGATCCACACTTGAGCGGCCCTGCCTGGCGCATACAACGGAAGAACTTCTGAGCCCCGGTAAAATCCTCCCCGTCGAGATTCCGATCTGGCCAACCGGCATGCTCTGGCATGCAGGTGAGCAACTGCGTGTCATCGTGGCGGGTTACAACTTAAAAGGACCGATGTTTCCCGGTATGTCGCTGGCTCCCACGCGCAACAGGGGCGAACACATCATTCACACCGGCGGCCAATACGACTCCCATCTGCTGGTGCCGAAAATCCCGGCTAACGGGTAATTTGATAAAGGAGACCATCGTTATGAGTGCCTTGAAGAAGCTAACGCCTGAAGAGATGAGTAAACCCTATGCCAAGTACTACACCATGGAACCCGCGCCCCCTGGCCCGGGCATGCTGGCGGCCATGGAGACGCCCATGGATCCCTCAAAGGCGCTGCCGATTGAGAATTTGAACGATTTGCTCAACCCGGGCTATATGGAAGTGGAAGCCGGCTACTGCATTTTGCCGAACGGCGCCGCCTATGTGGCCAATCATACGCTGATGCCCGGCGTCACCGTTGCTATGATCAACTGGTGGTTTGCCTGGCACAGCCTGGAGGATCTGCGGTACAAGATCTGGTGGCCCCAGGGGCATTTTGCCATATCCATCAGTGATGAAGACCGGGAAAAGGTCCTTGATCCACAGCGTCCCGCCCCCCTTAAATTCCAGGGAATCACCCACCATGTGGTGGAGGACGTGGGCGCCGGAACGGAACACATCGCCATCAGCTTTTTGACCCCGGAAGATATGGGTTTTGATATGGACCGGTTCAAGGCCCCGAATGTGGGAACCCTCGTTGCGGCCAACGGCCTTGCCGCCACGGCGGGCGCAGCGCCGGAGGCCCCCAAAGGTCCCGCCGTCATGTGCCATTTTATTCGCGAGATTCCGGAAGGCATTGAATTCACGACCCGTATCTGGATGCCATATCACATCATCGATAAAATTATGAAGAGCAAAAGGGTAAGATGGATTGACACATTGCCGTATTCAGGCAGCAAGGAGGATTGTAATGTGAAAGCTATTATCATCTATTATTCCCAGACCGGAAACACCCAAAAAATCGCCCGCGCCATTCAAAAGGGCGTCGGCCAGCTTGCCGGACAATGCGACCGGGTTCATGTGAAAGAGGCCGACCCACGGGATTTGGACCGCTACGATTTAATCGGCCTGGGCAGCCCGATCTGGATGGGCGGTCTCACCCCGAATGTGAGAATTTTTGTCGAAAAAATCCCGCCACAAAAAGCAAAACATATCTTTTCCTTCAACACCCACGGCGTCATGCCGGAGCTCTATTTTCCGAGCGTGACGCGGAAGCTGAAAGCAAAAGGCTTCACCGTCATCGGGATGCGCGACTGGTACGGGAGCGTTCATTTTCAGGTGGCCCCCAAGCCTTATTTTACGGACGGACATCCGGATGAGATCGACCTGAAAGAAGCCGAAGCCTTCGGCCGGGAGATGGTCGAGACCAGCCGGAAAATATTGGGAGGGCAGACCGATCTCATTCCCCCGCTGCCCGAGCTGACGCTCACCCCGCAGCTTCTGGTCCTTCTGGAGTTCTTTCAGTCCGGCCACAATCCGCACGGTCGACTTCAATTCGATCCGGACAAATGCCTCTATCCCAAATGCCGTCTGTGTGAAGAAAATTGCCTCATGGGGTATATCGATCTGGCGGCCGACCCGCCCCGATACGGCTCAGAGGGAAATGCCTGCGATATGTGGATGGGGTGCACCTTTTGCGAAATGATCTGCCCCACCGGTGCCATATCCGGCAACTGGGAGGAGGTTTTCAAGGAAGCCGCCGGCCTGGCGGAGTTTTTCGGCTATAACCCTTTGCAAAAAGCAGCCGCAGAGGCCATCGCATCAGGTCGCCTGCGAAAACTGGTTGCCGATGAAATCGAGGGACCGCTTTTTAAGGTTTACAGCAAGCGACCCCGTTTCAAAATTCCCAAAGACGAGTGAGACATTGGCTCGGGTCGAAAATGACGGCCGAGGTGTAATTAAAAAGGAGAAAACTCACATGAAGGACGTTATTTCGCTGGTAAATAAGCATATTGTTGTGACCGGCGCTGCTTCGGGTATCGGCGCTGAGACGGCCAGAACGCTTCAGTCCCTGGGGGCGAAGGTGATTGGTGTTGATCTCAATGAGCCCCGGGACGGTGTTGACCGGTATATAAAGGCCGATCTTTCGGATCCGGCCGCGATCGAGGCGGCGCTGGGATCGATTCCGGGTGGAATCGACGCCCTGTGCAACATTGCCGGCCTGCCACCAACCAAAGATCGGGTGCTGGTGCTGAAGGTCAATTTTCTCGGGCTCAGGCATTTCACCGAGCTGATGATCGACAAGCTAAATGACAACGCCTCCATTGTAAATGTCGCCTCTCTGGCCGGTCTTGGCTGGCCGGACGCCGGGGAGCAAATCAAGGCCTTTCTTGCGCTAAGGGATTTTAATGCGGTCGAGACGTTTTGTGATGAGCACGGCATTGGCAACGAAGGCGGGCGCTCCTATTTTTTCACTAAAGAGGCCTTGATTGTCTGGACCATGATGAATCGCTGGACCTGGCGTGATCGCGGCATCCGCATGAATTGTGTCAGCCCCGGTCCGGTCGAAACACCGATTCTGCCGGACTTTCTAAAAACGCTTGGCAAACGGGCGGAGGAAGACGCGAAGGTCATGGATCGCCCCGGGCGGCCGCAGGATATCGCGCCGGTGATTGCTTTTCTGTGCACTGAAGGCAGCGGCTGGATAAAGGGCGCGAACATTCCCGTTGATGGCGGCATGTATCAGCATATTCTATGTAATATACACGGGCATGTTTAATACGGAAAACGATTCGTCTTCGATAGTCACCGCCGCTGGCGGGTTGGATCAAAAGACATTTTTGATATGGCTTTTAGTCATTTCGGCTCTGTTTATATCCATAGAAACTTTCTATGAAGTGTTGAGTAGAGATGTGTTTGTTCGGGTGACGCTATTTTTTCCCTTTCTTTTTGCTTCTAAATAGTTTGTCCTTGGCTGCCTTATAAAATTCGATGGCCTTATTTTTGATCATAACAACCAGCGGAGGCTCGATATGTTTATATCCTTTTTCAGTTTGAATCTTTTTGGCGTCCGCCGGAGGGGGCGAGTCTGAAACATGCTTGCCTCCATTTGTATCGGTCCAATAATAGAGCGTAATGCTGGGTTCAAGCTGCTGCTTTTTGGTCTTGGTGTACCAGTCCCACCCCAGATATCCCCCAGAGCCGATGATGATGATAATGATGATAATGACGGCTTTTCGCATGCGTGGGTCTCCCTGAACCAGATAATATAAAAATTTAAATTAAAAAGCGACCTAAAGATTATTTCTTAATGGCCGATAAATATCTGGTGGGTTCATAAAGGGGTATTGTCAACCAATAAGGAAAGGTTTTAAATAATAATGGATGCAGGACCCGTTACACTGGACAGTTCGATGGCGATGATTGTTCAACAGTTACAGACTACCAGCGAGATACAGACGGCGGTGATGAAAAAAATAGTTGAAAGCCAGCAGCAAATGGCGGAAATGCTGGCTGCTGTGGGCATCGGGCAGAACGTCGACGTCACCGCCTAAAAGGGGCCTTCAAGACCCATCTTGTGTCCGATGGTCCGCCAATCTTTAAGGCGGATTGCAATCTGTTTCAAATAAGCCAGTTTAATCACGCTGTCTGGCAGCTTGACACATCATCCCCATTTGCCTATACTTCACCGGTACTTACCGATATTTCAAATCCCACTAATAATTGGACGAAACCTCCCATGCAATTTTCAAACTTGGAAGCCATTTCACCGGTTGATGGCCGCTATCGGCGTGCAGCTGCCCGGCTGGCCGATTATTTTTCAGAAGGCGCATTAATCAATTATCGGGTGCGAATCGAAGTCGAATATTTCATCGCGTTGTGCGGTTTGCCGCTACCCCCGCTTAAACGGGTGAGCAAAAAGGCGCTTGAATCATTGCGGCGTCTGTATAAAGACTTTTCACTGGACGATGCGATCAGGGTTAAAGAAATCGAAAAGGTCACCAATCACGACGTCAAAGCCGTTGAATATTATTTGAAGGATAAATTTGATGAGCTGGGCCTGGGAGCTTACAAGGAGTTTATCCATTTCGGATTGACGTCGCAGGATCTTAACAACACCGCTTTGCCGCTCTTATTGAAAGAAGCCTATCTTGAGGTGCTCAAACCGGCGTTGGATGAAGTCAGCGATAATCTTCTCAATAAAGCCCGCCAGTGGAAAGATGTTCCTATGCTGGCGCACACCCATGGTCAGCCGGCTTCACCCACCACCATGGGTAAAGAAATTTATGTTTTTGTCGATCGTCTCAGCGTCCAAACGGATCTTCTAAATACCAGTCCCTTCTCGGCCAAATTCGGCGGTGCCACCGGAAATTTCAACGCGCATCAGGTTGCTTATCCGAATGTCGACTGGATCGAATTTGCCGATTATCTGATTAACAAAACCCTGGGTCTTTCGCGCTCCAAAGTGACCACTCAGATCGATCATTATGACAATCTGGCCGCATTCTGCGACAACCTCAAGCGAATCAATACGATCCTGATCGACCTGAATCGGGACATCTGGTTATATATCTCAATGGATTATTTTAAACAGAAAATAAAAAAAGGAGAAGTCGGCTCCTCGACCATGCCCCATAAAGTCAATCCCATTGATTTTGAGAACTCCGAAGGCAATCTGGGCGTGGCCAATGCGATGTTTGAGCATCTGGCGGGCAAGCTCCCCATTTCAAGACTTCAGAGGGATCTGACCGATTCAACGGTTACCCGTAATATCGGAGTGCCTTGTGCCCACACCCTGATTGCCCTGAAATCATTGATGCGGGGGCTGAACAAACTGATTTTAAATGCGGATGCGATCCGTGCGGATCTGCAAAACAACTGGGCAGTGGTGGCTGAAGCCATCCAGACGATTTTGCGCCGGGAAGGCTATCCTCAGCCTTATGAAGCCTTAAAAACGCTCACCCGCACCCAAAAACACATCGACAAAAAGGCAATCGCCGAATTCATTGAATCTCTGGATGTATCCCGTGCAGTCAAAGATGAATTGCTTAAAATTACACCTGAAAACTACATTGGTATCAGCCAATTTTAATGCGGATGACGGAAATTTAGTTTGAAATGCTTAGTTATTTGAGGGGGTCGGGGAGTTTTTTGATCTCCGTTTTTCGAAAAGCCCGCCTGGGTCTGCGCCGCTGGCGGGCCCTCTGACTTATTTAAAGATACCGGTGCTTGCCGCAAATTGGGTTTGAAGATTACCCTGCAGCAAGCTGCAGGCAATCTTCCCCGTAAGGAATTTTAATCGATCGATAATTCGCTCGCTAACCCCGCAGCAAGCTGCGGGGATCACACTCGCTATTGCGGACCAAGAAAAAACTTTACGACCTGACAGTTATTTACACTTACCGTTTCTATGGCGAAGTTTATGAAAATGGATCAGTTTACGGTTCTGGTCGAAGCGCGACCATTTAGTGTTTTGGACAGCGCACCGATGGAGAAGTTAAAGGCCTCGGGCATCCAGGTCATTGATCTCAGGGGTTCGGGTATTAAAGACAAAATTTTTGTTAAAGTGCTGAAACAGTCCGATGCTATTTTGTGCGGCAACGATTTGCAGGTCGATGATGATCTGTTCAGTATCGCTCCCAACGTTAAGGCCGTCGCCAAGCTGGGTGTCGGTCTGGATACCGTGGACATCGAAGCGGCCACCCGCCGCGGCATTGTCGTATTTCACACACCGGGCGCCAATAACCAGGCCGTCGCGGATCACACCTTTGCCCTTATTCTAAGCCTGGCGCGCAAGATCCGCTATTGTGATCAGAGCCTGCGGGAAAAGCGCTGGGAACATACCAAAATCATCGGAGTCGAAATCTGGCAGAAAACGATCGGCATCATCGGCCTGGGAGCCATTGGCCGCTGCGTGGCATTGAGAGCCAAGGGGTTTCAGATGAGGATCGTTGCCGTTGATCCATACTGGCCTGCCCGATTTGCTGCAGCGCATGGCATCGAGCAATTACCTTTGGATGAACTGCTCAAAGTTTCAGACATCGTTACAATCCATGCACCACTGACACCTGATAACAAGGGATTGATCAACAAAAGAACGATGGAATTAATGAAACCCGCTGCCCTTTTGATCAATGCCGCCCGGGGCGGGATAGTGAATGAGGCCGATCTTTATCAGGCGTTAAAGACCGGTCGGATTGCCGGTGCCGGGCTTGATGTTTTTGAGGAGGAACCGCCCCATGATTCCCCTTTGCTGGATTTGGAAAATGTAGTGCTAACGCCACATACAGCGGCCTTCACCCATGAGGCCATGAGCAAGATGAGCATGGGGGTGGTGGAACAGCTCATTGACTTTTATCACGGGGAAAAACCGGTCCACCTTGTCAATCCGAAAGTCTTCAAAGCAACCAGTGCTGAGGACTGAGGACTGAGTGCTGAGGTATTTCGAATTAGAAAGTACCGGCGATAAGCATGCCAGTTTAGGCCGGAAAACGACAACTCAATGCCTCCAGAGGACCATTAAGGCCCGAAAACGACAAGTCATTTTAAAGGCGTCGGGCGTCAGGCTGTTTTTTTGCTCAGTCCTCAGTCCTTATTTATTGGCCCTGACACCTGAACACTGACACCTGAAACCTTTCTTTAACCGGGTCCCTGCAACAAAGCCGTGGAAACGCGGTTGGCGAGGCCCCAGATCGCATCCGCCGAAAACAACTCCTCAATCGAGCGGTCAAACAACACCGAAATTCTGGGATCAAATTCATCGTCACCCTTCCAGAATAAATAATACACCGGGATACGTGGAAAAGGAAGCAGCCGATAGGCGGCATCTGCCATGTCCATTGGATATCCTGCCAGATATTCCGCGGCCTCTTTAAATCCTTTGATGTCCTGTCCGTAACGCTGCAGCAGCGGATCGATCTGAAGTACGTGCGGTCCCTGGAAAAAGTGAGCTTCTTTAAGATCTTTAACTCCTACAATTTCCCTGCCGAGGGGGTGAAGGATTTTGACGTTGTTTAGATAAACAAGGGTGAGCAGTTCAAGCAGTGGATCCAAAGTTTTTTCCCAGCTCTGATTCTTTTCACGCTTCAAACAGCGCTCGTTGAAATCCACCAGTATCTTTTCATTTAAAAAAGTAAAAACCATTTGATGGGCAGAAGCGACGCCAAAAAGCGTCAGATTGCAGAGGGTGTTCAGATCCCTCTTTTGCAGATCCTCCCAGAAATGTGCGGGTACGTCTACCGGTGTTTTATCAGGAGCAAACGCCGGTGGGTTTTGTTTGCGCCGACGCTGTTGCATCTGCAAGTATGCCTGGCTGAACGGATAAGGACCGGCGGAAAAATTATCACAGGGAAATTGATTACAATCCCGCAGGCAGTATTGAATCCGGTTCATTTTGGCACAGGCCAGAATGGCACAGGTACTGCCAAATAGATTTTGCTGGGCCGTCAGCTTTTTTTCAGCTTCCAGGCTCGTGTTAAAAAACAGGACTGAGGACTGAGTGCTGAGGACTGAGGTATATGGGATTAGAAAGTGGCAGAGCAGGTTTTTTTGCTCAGTCCTCAGCACTCATCACTTTTCTTTGCTAAACCTCTGAACTTATGAACCCATTGACTGACACTTGGGACAAACGTGCGTGCTGCGCTGGTTGACGATAATTCTTTGGATCATCGTTCGGCATCGCCGGCATGGCCGGCCGGTTCGCCGGAAAACCTTTAATTCATCCCGGTTACGTCCCTGATGTTTGGCGATCGAATAAAAATTGGTTTTTGCGGTTCCCAGTGAGGTTCCCAGGTTTTTTAATCCTCGTTTCAATACTTTGAGAATCGCACGATGAAGTGCGCGAATTTCAGAATCCGAAAGGGATGCAGCTATACGGCACGGATGAATCCTTGATTCCCACAGAGCTTCATCCGCATAAATGTTGCCCAGTCCGGCAATAAAGGTCTGATCGAGCAGCAGCGGTTTTAGCCGGCATTTTCGCGGGTGAAGTTGCTGAGCGAACACCTTCCAGGTAAAGCCGGTGGTCAACGGCTCAAAGCCGAGACGGCCTAGTATTTTTTCAGCATTAGCGGTCAAATATATTCGGCCGAATTTGCGGGTATCATGGAAGCGCAATTGATTTCCGTCATTAAAGTTTAAGATCACGTGTTCATGCTTTTCACGAGGCAAATTACGCGCAACCAGATTCAGGCGACCCGACATGCGAAGATGGATAAGTAAATTTTCGCCATTTTCGAATTCAAAAACGATGAATTTACCGCGACGCCGGATCATCGATATTTTCTTACCCTTAATCTGCCGACAAAACGATTTTGCTGTTGGCTCAGCGATCGTACGAGACCAGAAAACCCTTGCGCCGGCGATGGTTGCGCTGTTGACACCGGCGGTGATCAGGTCGTTGACGATCGTTTGTACTTCCGGAAGTTCGGGCATGTTTATATAGGTTTCAGGTTTCGGGTGTCAGGTGTCAGGCTTCAGCGGTCCAGGGTTCAAAGGTTCAGCAAAGAAAAGTGATGCGTGCTGAAGACTGAGGACTGAGCAAAAAACCTGCTCTGCCACTTTCTAGTCCCATATACCTCAGCACTGAGTCCTCAGTCCTATGTTTTGACACCTGAACACTGAAACCCGAAACCTCCGTATTAAAGATTGACAATAGGAGATCCGGGCTTATAAAATGGCCGTCTCGGCGAGTACCATAGCATAATTCAGTTTTTAACAAAACAAGCCATTGATGATCGCAGTTCATGATCATCGGGCTGTCTGAATTTAAAGGAGTGCTTATGGATTTTAGCCTTTCGACTGACCATGAAATTTTACGGGAGTCTGTGAGTAGCTTTGCCGAAAAGGAAATCAAGCCAGTTGCGAGGGAACTGGATGAAAAAGAAGAATTTTCATATGAAACCATGCAAAAAATGGCTGAGCTGGGGCTTTTCGGGATTTTTGTTTCCGAAGAATACGGTGGCCAGGCCATGGATTACATTTCCTATATCATTGCGGTCGAGGAGCTTGCTCGGGTCGATGGATCCCATGCCGCTACAGTTGCCGCTGAAAACTCGTTGGGGATTGGCCCCCTTTTTTATTTTGGTAATGATGAACAGAAAGAGAAATATTTGCCTAAATTATGCAGCGGTGAGACATTGTGGGGCTTTGGGCTGACAGAACCCAATGCCGGTTCAGATGCAAGCAATACGAAAACGTCTGCGGTTCTGGATGGTAATGAATGGGTCATCAACGGAAGCAAAATTTTCATTACCAATGCAGCCACCGATATTACCGCCGGCGTGACGGTTTTAGCGCGTACCGGCGTCAGAGATGACGGTAAACCCGAGCTGTCATGCATCATCGTTGAAACGGGCACACCGGGGTTTACCGCCAAAGAGATGCACGGCAAATTGATGTGGCGAGCGTCAAATACCAGCGAGCTCTATTTTGAAGATTGCCGGGTTCCCAAGGACAATCTATTAGGGCCCAGGGGTCAGGGTTTTCATCAAATGATGAAGACCCTTGACGGCGGTCGGCTGTCCATCGGAGCCATGGGCCTTGGCGGCGCTCAGGGTTGCTTTGATATGGCGCTGAAATATAGTCAGGAGCGTGAGCAGTTCGGCCGGCCGATTTCAACCTTTCAGGTCAATGCATTCAAGCTGGCGGATATGGCCACCGAAATTGAGTGCGCGCGTCTTCTGCTTTACAAGGCCTGCTGGCTGCACGATAACTCACTGCCCTTTGCCAAGGAAGCGGCGATGGCCAAACTGTATTGTTCCGAAGTAATGTATCGGGCGGCCAACCATGCTGTTCAGCTGCATGGCGGATACGGGCTAATGAAAGAGTATAATATCGAACGGTTTTACAGAGATCAAAAACTTCTTGAAATTGGTGAAGGAACTTCAGAGGTTCAGCGACTCGTTATTGCACGGTATCTGGGAGCAAGGCCTCTGTAGAAGCCATCTCAGAAATATTGGAAAGGATAAAAAATGCCAGAGAGAAGCAAGAAACCGCACTTCGATTTTGACTTTTTTGAAGATCTGACCGGCGATATACCGGTACAACCTTCCAGAGGTACGGAAGATGTTGCTGAACGAATCCTGAAGATCAGAGAAGAAAAGCACCTTACGCTCGATGAGATTTCCAAAATGACCGGATTCGACGTCACGTTTTTATCTAAAATTGAGAATAAGGAGTTGCAGCCCCAGCTGGGAACAGTAATTAAACTGTCAAAGGCTTTAGATAGCGCCTTCGGCAGACTGGTCTCCGGTGTGGGTGATAAACTTTATTCCATAACCCGCAAAAATGAGCGGCGAACGATATCACGTTCCACATCCAAAAAGGGCCAACGAGCCGTTTATACTTATAAAAGCCTTGCACCGGATGTGAAGGGGCGTCACATGGAAGCTTTTTTGGTTCAGCTCGAGGAAGACCCTGAAAAAGAAACCTCTTTACACGAAGGAGAAGAGTTTATATTTGTTCTTGATGGAGAAGTGGTTTTAGAAGTCGGAGAAGATCGGTTTGAACTTGAGCCGGGCGACAGTGCCTATTATCTGTCAACCACCGCGCATCACATCGCCTCAAAAAAAGGCAAGGCAACGATCCTGGCGGTGATGTACGAGTCTTGATTCGTTACCATTTGGAACTCCGTGGTTATTGTTGCGGCTCGCAGCGGCGTAGAGCTTGGCGGGCTTTTCGAGAAACAGAGATCGAAAAACTTTCCGACCCCTCAACTACTTGTTTCAGCGGCCATAAACCGGAGTCCGTTTGTGGCCGTTTTTATTTGCGGGGTGACCGTTTTTGTAAAAATCTGTTATAATAGTAAAAGTCATCTCAAAAATTGGATCAGGGTTCAGGGCCCCCGCAATTTGCGGGATTTCACCTCTTGATTTAAAATATTAGGGAGTTCAAAAGGCGCGGTTCGGCGAAAAAGCGGAGCATACACGTTAGTATGTGAGTCCCGCCTATGGCGGGAAGCCGAGCCGCAACACAGCCATGAGCACTCAGACGCTTTTTTGAGATGGGTTCTAAATAAGGGTTCGGGGAGTTTTTCCATTCCATGTTTG
>JARRJQ010000295.1:0-8902 GCA_037388985.1 Desulfobacterales bacterium
AATCCTGCTCGCCAGTGCATACGTAGAAGATCAATCTGAAAAGCGGTTAATCAGCACAGGATTTGATGGTTTTTTACAGAAACCATTCAATATGAAGCAGCTGTCAGAAAAAATAGAAGCTATTTTGGCAAATTAAAAACTATCTTTGCTCATAATGATTTCTTTAAATAACATTAACATTTCCTAAGGAGGAGAAATTCATGAGGTATAATCTGATTAAAAGGTTTTTTATTTGCTTTTTAATTGGGTTTTTCATCTTTTCTTTCAGCAGTATTGTTTTTGCAGAACGCAGTATAAACATTCAGTTGGGGAAAGGATCAGATTCTGACAAACCCAAGTATGTGAAAAACAATAAAAATGGAGGCCCTCCGACACATGCCCCTGCCCATGGGTATCGGGCTAAGCACCAGTATCGATATTATCCATCCAATTCAGTTTATTATGATACTGGCCGGGGACTCTATTTTTACCTCAAAGGTGATAACTGGGAAGTTAGGGCATCATTGCCGAGCAATTTGCGTGTGGGATTGGGTGACTCCGTAAGCATTGAGTTTAAGAAGGAGAAGAAACACAACTGGGGCAAACGTATTCCTGTTAGAAAGGCCAAAAACCCAATGGATAATCTCAATGCAAAAGACACTATTCTATTGGTAGATGATGAGCAAGTCGTTCTGGATGTCAGTACCTTGATGATCAAAAGATTAGGCTATAACGTGCTGCAAGCAACAAATGGATCGGAGGCCAGCCAAATTTTTAGGGATAATATAGAGGGTATCCTCTTAGTAATTTTGGATATGAAATTGCCAGATGAACTCGGATCAGATACCTGCAAAAGGTTAAAGCAGATTAGGCCCGATTTGAAAATTATCCATACAAGTGGCTTAGGAGGAGTTCGGAGTGGTGATCGTTTGGAATGTGGGTGCGACAGATTTTTGCTTAAGCCTTTCAAGATAGAAGTGCTTTCAAATACCTTACAGGATTTGTTAGCAAACACAGGGTGTCAATCGCCCTCATAACCATAAAAGAAAAGCTCCGAGATTTTTTATCTGGAGCTTTTCTTTTCTGAGTGGATGGGTCCTACACGATCAATTTTGCCCCTCGAGTATTATTATTGTAAGGCCAATAATAGGTCTAAATTGCATTATTATTCAAGGGATATCGACAACTTGCCGGGTAACCGCAAAGCAGATCAATTTATAATATGCGATCAAATTTTTACAAAAGGCACCAGGTCATTTGCCAACGCAAAGATTATTACTTCGAATATGAACACCGCCAGCGCTCCATATTTTCCTAAAAACTTGTAACCCAAATAGATCAAGGCTAGTCCCACTCCGACAATTAGTCCCAGCTTGCCCATTAATTGCCAGTGCGACTCAAGATTAAGATCGCCGCTTCCCTTATTTAGAATTCTGATATACTCAACGAACATCTGTTTCTCTCATGTTCTTATTGTCAGAATTTAGATCTACATGCAAAGGTCATCCTTTAAAGGATCTCCTATAGGATCTACGAGTTTTCATCGGTTCGATATTTCCGGCGCTCTCCTTTTCTTCTATCCAAGGCAGGGTCCATCATTGTCGATCCTCTTCGCCTGTCTTGCCCGCTTCGTCGATCTTTAAACAAATGTCTAAATCTAAAAAGAGGTTTATCTAGCGGAGTGGGTTGTTCATCAACTCTAGAAATCATTTTAATTCCCCCCTTTCACTTAGATTTGAAAGGTATTACATTAGACGATCCATAATTGCTTTCCACCAGTAGACTTACACCAAATCCCTTTTCGTTACACCAAGTAACAACCCCCTTTCGCTTGCAATTAATATTTTTTGAGTAAGGAATTGCGAAAGTGACTATTTCCCCAATCGGTAAAGGCTTTCGTGTTTTAATGAACATGCCGTATCGGCTGAAGTTTTCGAGCTCGCCTTCGCAAAGTCCTTCACCAGTAGCAAATAAAATATGTCCAGAATACTTTTGTCTGGGCGCTGTCCTTTTTTCAAAACTTTTTCTGGCATCAACGCGATACATATTCATGCTCCTGTATTTTCGACTTAATCGAATTATTAAGCATCTGAATTTCAACTGCTTTCAGGGTCCTACTGGATTCCTTTGCAAAAATCATGCAATTTTGAATTAACCGCTTGAGCGATAAAAGATAATAAAATTACAAGTAGTTAGATAATGCTATATTAGAAGCTATAAAAAAATTTTAGAGAAATAATTACAAGGTATTCCGAAATTGATTTCATAATTCGAAATCGTATTTTCTTTTTTAATAAAACGATCTTGAGCTGCGCGGCTTTCTTTACTCTTGAAAATGACTGAAGATGGAGGTCAATTAACTTTGCTCCAGAAATTGTGAACTTTAGGTTATGAAATGAAATAAATTTTTCCATTATTTTGATTCTGATCATAAACCAATATTAATCTAAGCATGAGCAATTAATATAAAAATCGAAAAGATAGCGTATGCGTTCGCTTTTGCATAATTTTTGCAACAGCTTAATCGGATATGGATTGCTCATTTAAGGCCAAGGGCCATTCCGTAGACTTTTAGCCATGAAGAAAATAATGAGATCGCTGTGTTGTTTTTTGTTGGGAGTTATGACTTGGGCGTGTAGCACGCAACCCCTGATTTCCAAAGCTCCTTGCGAGCCGGACCCGGCAGCTGTTCTCTTATCCAGCGCCGAAAACTTTTATAAACTTAATTCTTATGAGAACGCCCTAAAACACTATCAGGAATACCTTGTCCGATTCGCTAATGGCTCTGATGCAGATCGAGCATTGATGCGGATCGCGAGCATTTTTTCAAAGCAGGGAAACGATGATTTAAAAATTGCAGCTTATCAGCGATTGATTTCGGAATATCCAAACAGCAGCTTTATTTCAGATGCCATGTTGGACATTTTGGTTTCGTTTTACAAGATAGGCAAATTTAAAGAAGTTATTCAGAAATCAGCTGAATTTATAGATAAGTCTGATTCCGAAGCGAATCTATCCCGGATATACGGCATTTTGGGTGACACATACATGTCTCTTGATTTTCGCAAAGATGCTGCTGCCTTTTACTGCATTGCATATCAAAAAGCCTTGGCGCCAGAAAAAGAAGATATCCTCGCAAAAATCAAGGAGCTATCTTCATTACCAGCTGGGTGTTCACCAATTTAAAAAGCAGAATTATACGGAAGCCTTAAAGCTTTTTTCAACATTTATCGATAATTTCCCCAACCATGAAAGAGCAAAAGACTGTAAAAATCTGATTGAAGATATTCATCAGCGAACCGATTTCAAACGCCATCTTATTGGCTGTTTGTTACCTCTGAACGGACCCTATGGAACTTTTGGAAGACAGGCACTAAAAAGTATTGAACTCGCTCTGGATCAATACAACTCCCATTTGGGACATTCCAAATTTAAAATTATCATTAAAGATACGGGTTCCAACCCGGACCAAGCGGTCGATGCGCTTAAAATTTTGGACGCCGAACGTGTTGCAATGATTATCGGCCCTGTTGTGACCAGCGAGGCTGTGGCCCGCGAAGCACAAAAAAGAAAAATCCCGATTATTACCATGACTCAGAAATCCGGAATTGCCGAAATTGGCGATTATGTATTTAGAAATTTTCTAACTCCCGAGATGCAGGTAAATGCGATAGTTTCATTTGCGATCGAAAGGCTAGGTATCGAGCGGTTTGCGATACTCTATCCTCATGATAATTATGGTGACACCTTTATGAAACTTTTTCGAGAAGAGGTGCTGGGCTATGGCGCCGAAATCACGGGAATTGAATCCTATCAACCAGAAGAAACAGATTTTTCTCTACCGATTAGCAAGCTAGCTAAAATTGATCTAAAAGATCTGAGATCAAACAGTCGGCAAGGCAGACATAAAAAAGATACAGTTGTTGTTGACTTTGATGCTGTTTTTATTCCGGATTCTCCTGAAAAAGTCGGCCTGATTGCCCCTCAGTTTGCCTTCTATGATATTGGTGATGTACTTCTTTTGGGCACAAACCTCTGGCATTCCGATCAATTAATAACTGAGGCTGGCAAATATGTTCAGTATGCTATAATGGCAGATGGATTTTTGGCAAGTACCACTAAAGAGAAAATAAATAATTTCATTATGACCTTTAAACATCATTATGGGGAAATTCCAGAGGTTATAGAAGCGTTTGCCTATGATACAGCCATGATAGCTCTCCAAACAGCAAGCAATTCCGCTGTAAATTCTAGAAAAGACTTGAAGGAAGAGCTAAAAAATTTGCGTGATTATGACGGCGTGACCGGAGCTACCTCTTTCGGAAAAAACGGAGATACCGAAAAAAGACTCTACGTCCTTCAAATCGATGGGAACCAATTTGTTGAAAACTAAATTATAACCTATTTAAATCGGGAGACAGGAAATACAGACTATGAATAAGGAATCACATGAACAAATAAGTCTCAGATTTTCACCGCAAGCGCCGAAAGACATCGAGCAATTAGATATTCCCCAGTCAATTGTTGAAGATATAATACTGCGTCATCTTTATACTAAAAGTTCCTCCAGCCTCAAGTTGTTGTGTGACTCGTTGAAACTATCTTTACCTATAGTCCAGGATATATTCCAGAGATTAAGAAAACAGCAGCTTTTTGAAGTAACCGGTATGCAAGGCAGTGATTATAATTTTACCCTTTCGGGAATAGGCCGGGAGCGCGCTTCAAAACTTTTCGATACCTGCCAATATTCAGGCCCGGTTCCGGTTTCTATTAAAAATTACAACACAGCTGTAAACGCTCAAACCTTAAAGCTTAACTTCAATCAGTCATTTTTAAAAATGGCGTTTTCAGATTTGATTCTAACCGATACATTTTTGGATCAGCTGGGACCAGCTCTTATGACGCAGAAACCGATCTTTTTTTACGGGCCCACGGGCAATGGCAAAACAAGTGTGGCGATCAGGCTGTTTAGAGTCTATCAGGATGCTGTTTTAATTCCTTATACGCTGGAGTTTGACGGTCAGATTATTGTTGTTTATGATCCAGTTGTCCATCAAAAACTTAACATCAAAAGCAGCTATGATCTGGATCCCCGCTGGGCACTATGTCGACGCCCGTGCATTGTAGTCGGCGGGGAACTTGAACCTAAGATGTTGGAGTTGCAAATGGAGGAAAGTTCCAAGGTTTATGCGGCGCCACTACAAATGAAAGCAAATAATGGGATTCTTATAATTGATGATTTTGGACGCCAAATTATATCGCCTCAATTTTTGCTTAATCGTTGGATTGTGCCGCTTGACCGGCGTGTGGACTATTTAACCTTGCGATATGGCGTTAAGTTTCAAATACCTTTCGAAATGATTGTTCTTTTTTCCACCAATTTGGATCCGAACGATCTCGCCGACCCGGCATTCCTGCGACGCATCCAAAACAAAATTTATGTGGAACCGGTTAGTTCAGAGGTTTTTGACAAGATTTTCAATCGACTTGTCAAAGAGAAGAATCTAATCTCTGAGCCCGATAGCGCCGCGTTTCTGAGGGAGCTTTGCCGGAGTTTGGGTTCAGGGGATTTGCAGGCATGTATTCCGGCAGACATCATTGAAATTGTCACATCAATTGACAGGTATGAAGGTCGCCCGCTTGAACTAAGCAAAGAAAATTTGAGAAGGGCTGCAATGTTGTATTTTACAAAGCCCCGTACCTTCAAAGAGGAGTAAGAATATATATTTAGGGGGGCCTCATACATTTTTTGCTCCGCTGCACTTAAAATAAGGCTGGATTTCTGCCGAGATAAGAGCTTTCAGCTTCAAGTCAGGCTGCGATCAAAATAGAAGGAAATAAAAGAAATAGCAGAAATTAATCTAAATGTTTTCAGCCCGAAAACTCTATGCTTTCAAGAGGTTTATCTGCCGGGAGAATTTGCTTTTGTGATGATCCCAGTCGAATTCCTCTGTGGGCAGGGATAAAATCAAGCAGTTGAAAATCCCTGCGCACCGAGGCGATATTTTCACCCCGCTGGATGATGTTAGAATCACTGATGGCGCCGAGCCGGCCGGAAGCCAGTTTTAGATAAGGAATTTTTTGCGGATCGATTCCCATTACCCTGGCACAGGTGGCGTCAACAGCGGGTAAATTCCTGCCCATAATGAGTACCTTTGATTGAACAGGAGTGCCCATGATCGGGCCGTCCCCCTGCATGCCAACGATTCCGTCGACGATCGCAAAATGGGTTTTTAGCGTTGCATTAATATCGAAAATAGATTCGTGAATCCCGGCCCAATGAAGCACATTCTTAGGCCAACCGTATACGATACCGGGCATGATACCGAACATATTTTTCATAGATAAGGTGACGCCCGCCCAATGGTGAGTTTTCATTTTGGCCAGGGATACCACGATATCTGCATGCAATATTTCTTGAGGCAAGATAAGATCTCCCAGTTTCGATCTTCCACCCAAATTTTTAACTTTAATCACAGGGCCGGAATTTAAGTCGATAAAGGGAATTTTATCCTCATAAAGTACGTCAGCAAGACCAGAATCCTCAAGAACAAGTAAAGAATCTCGCCTGTGTCCGGCCCCCTCGGCAACCAGAACTTCGGCTGCTCCGTGATGCAGAAATGCTTCCACGGCTGCCCGAACAACCATTGGGTGAGTATTAACATGTGAGGCTTCTGCTTGAGGCTCCACTAAATTGGGTTTTAAGAGAACCCGCTTGCCAGCCAACAAGGCAGATGTAATGTTCAGCTCTTTAAAGCCCTTTAGTATGAATTGTTTTAATTCCTTTTTATAATCAGTTACAGAGGCAATGAAAGTTTCGGTTTTGGGCTCTCTTTTTTTAAAATATTTGAAAAACATTAAGCCGGCCGCAGCAGTAACTCCACCGGCAACGAGGGCACTCAAAAACTCACGCCTTGTCCAGGATTCGGAAACCTTTTTTAAGAAGGATTTTTCATTCATGACGAAATCAATTAATTAAAATAATAAGTTCAATAAATCGCCGGATTTAACATAAGCAACGATCAATTGCGAAAGTAACGCCGTGTCATACGCACCGTATTTGCTCTGCAGAGCAAGGCTTTCAAGAATCCATTCACGGGCTCGCAATGGTTCCTTTGACCAGGCCGTCAGGCCTAGCAGTGACCAGGACAGAGCCAAAGGTGTGCGAATTCGCGCCGTTTCACGCTTTAAATAATCAATGCTTAATGCCACGTCGCGTGGCTCTGCAAAACCGGCGAGAGCGCACAATGCGTGGCCGGTACACTCGAGAATAGGTGGTAATTCTTTTCCAAATACGAAAGTATTTCCATAATTCCAACCACCGGATGGCAGTTGCCTGTCAAGAATCATCCTTACTGCTTCTGAAACCCTTTCATGTTGCGCATAACCGCACGCCTTAAGCGCTAGTACAGCCAAGGAGGTAGGCTCGACCCAGGAATGGGTGTTTTCGATCCAGGGCCATCCTTTAAGGGAGGTGTCGTGAGCGATCAGGGCATCCTTTTGTCTGGGCCAATGGCTGCCCGTGGCATCCAGAAGAAACTTTAAGGCCAACTCCACCTGGCGTTCAAAACCCGCAACCTTTTTCCAGGCCAATACGGCCAGAGCAGTAGGCCAGTAAGATGCAGGGTAGCCCTCAATTACCGGAACACGGCCGTCAGAGAGTTGGCTTTTGGCCAGCCGCCCGCAGGCAGGAACTGTCACATCCCGATTGACGGGGTATGCCTCCAATGCCAACACGGCCCATGCAGTGACGTCTGGTCTGAACGATTCGCCATCATATAAGGCGAATCCGCCTTCCGGCAAAGACCTGCTTCGGACGGTTTCGATTGCGGCGCATTGCAACCAGCAAACTTTAAAATGATCGCCTCTTCATTGTCAAATCCATGAGAAGCAAACATCCTTTCATATAGACATCGAACTACTCATTTTTTTAGATTTTAGTGTCTATTGGATTGGGTTAAAAATTTATTATTGACATAAAAAAACTACTTAGAATAAATTAAAACCGATTGAAAATTTGTCTCAATGCTAAAGAGGACGGTGGCAATACTCTCTTAGCGGCAACCATGCGAAATGAAACCATGGCCAAGATATCTGTTACGGTCCGTGCCGCTGGGGAGCGGTGCTTGCAAATAGCTGGCATACGGTTCAACCAGATAGATGCTAAAACCCAAAACAATCGTTTCCTCGACTATCTCTCCCTTTCCATCAATAAAAGGCAACACCTTCTCGGCCTCATAGTCACTTATCACCGCGTAAGGGGTTTTGAGTTTTGGGATTGGATAGATTTTTTCAAAATATTCAGCACTCCAATCTCGACTCACATAGAATTCTTTGCAAGGAAAAAGCGCATAGAACTTGTCTGCAATCGGCCAGTTTTTTCTGCGCGGAAGAAAATATACTGATTCGACTTTGTTAAGCATTTCCTGTATTTGCTTGAACTGTGGATAACCGCGAAGATTATAGGAGTTATTAATGGCTACCTTTTTCGGATTTTGGGAATAATCTGGGAGATTAACGCTCATTGAAACAACACATAGAACCGTAAATAGGGTGATGATCATCGGAAAAAGGAGACGACGACCCATGGGCCTGAGCTTCCCTATAAAATCAATGATGAAAATAGAAACAACAGGGATCAAGGGCGATGCATAACGACTCATTGCCTGTGTTGAAAAATTGAAGGCAAGCAGCTTGAGCATCATTGCACCGGTATAAGCCGCTCCCCAAATATACCACTCAATATGCTTGATATTAAAAAGTTTACCGATCAGGTTTTTCGAGTTTTTGTCGGGCTGAAAATTCGCCCTAAAAACCCAATAGAACGCCACTGCCGACAGCAACGCCAAAATGCCTATCAGCAAATCCGGATATCTTATCAGATAGAATGACGATAAAAGGTGTGCAAAAATGTCGTTAAAAA
>JARRJQ010000296.1:0-8036 GCA_037388985.1 Desulfobacterales bacterium
CAGTTGGGTTTCTGTTGGATATTTTTTTCGGATGTCAATGATGCTAGCGCTTCCAACTCAACGCGATCACCTGCAACAGTGCCAGTGCCGTGGCCTTCGATGAAGTCTAAACTCTCAATACCATAATCGGTATTTAAATAAGCTCGTTTAATTGCCAATACTTGTCCAGCAACATTGGGCGCAGTGATAGAAGTATTTGCCCCATCAGAGGATATGCCCCAACCGTGCAAAATGGCATAAATATAGTTGCCATCTTCTATCGCTTCAGCATAGCGTTTCATTACAACAAATCCACAACCCTCTCCAGGTATGAATCCGCTGGCTCTCCTGTCGTAAACGTTCATGCCTCCCGAAGTTAAAGCGTTGGCTTTAGAAAAGCCAATTAACTCAAAAGGATCAAGACTGACATCTACACCTCCAGCCAAGGCCAAATCAAAATCTCCCATAGATAATCCGGCAGCAGCAGTTGCAACAGCTAACAGCGAAGAAGCACAAGCGGCATCAATAGTATAGCCTCCTCCTCTACAATTTAAGAAGTTACAGATACGGCCAGCGATTGTATTCGAAAGGCCGCCAGCCAAACTGTCTTCATTTGTTGGTGGAAAAACAGATTTGAAGTAATTTTCAAATGCACTTTCCATCTGGTCGATTTCTTCTCGCGAAATATCACAGTCATTTGCGGCGGCCAAAAATGTTTTGCGAACAAAAGGCCATCTCAACCGCAGGTTAAAGGAACGCGTATATTCTCCGGTAAGGGTATTTCCGACAATAACTGCAGTACGCTGGTTCGGAAATCCGCTTTCTGTGAAACCTGCATCAGCAATAGCTTGCAATGCCGTCTCCAGAGCAAGCCAGTGGACGATATCTGTCGATTTGTATGTTGATTGGGGTATGCGTCTGTTAGCCCAATCAAAGACAAATCCATCTGTAACAGCTGCCATCCTTGCATATGTTTTATCTGCAGCCTTTTGATTTTCGTTATAATAGTCCTCTAAAGGCAGTCGACATCTTGGGATGCATCTGAATTGGATTCTACGGCTAAGAATGTTTGCCCATAATTGCTTGGGGGATTTTGCGCCTGGGTAGTAACATCCCAATCCAATAACAGCGATAGGCTCGGATGATTTGTTCATGTTTATTTGGAATTTCTCTCTGAATTGAGGTTGTGTGCCAAGAGTTAAGCTTTAAATATTACCAGATCTCGCCGATTATAAATGTTGATTTTCTGCTCCTCTAACACATCTATTGGCAATTTTCAATATTAACCTTTTAGGCCATGAAAATTTAAATAATATAAATAACATAAAGAAATTCCATTAGAAAGAAGGTTTTCCATAGGCGGGCAGTCGAAAGAAAAATTATCCCGCAGGATAGAGGAAATAAAAATAGCGCTCAGTTTATTTCTGAAATAAAACAATCTTCTGATACTTTGTAATAATTGGTGCAGAGTGTCCGGTTTCCAAATACTCCTGGTGCTGGATATTATGTACGCGAATTATCAGCTATCGTGACCAGGTCAAACGGTGTAAATCCAACGCTGATGGTTGAGTTGAGGAGAATAGAAGGGATTAAAACATGTTATTTCCCTTTTATAATGTGAAACGCTTTTAATGAGTATGTTATGACGAGGTTAACATTCTAATGTTTTTTTAATGGCAATGCCAATTGTATCAAGACGATATGGCTTCCGGAGGTATTTGCCTCCGCCTAACCGTTGTAATTCGGTAACACGAGATGTTTCCGAAAAACCGCTTGCAATAATGGCCTTTTGGTTGGGGTGCAGTTCAAGGATTTGCCGATACGTCTCTAATCCGTCCATTCCAGGATTCATGATCATGTCCAGGACTAGAATATCTGCTGAATTATCCCGCATGTACTTAACCGCCTCCTCACCGCTGGGAAGAGTCTTTACGGCATAACCTAATTTGGTTAATATCTTTGATGCTATATCTCTCTGTTCTTTTACATCGTCAACAACTAATATCGATTCGCCATTACCCTTATACATGCTGATCGAAGTTTCTTTCTCTTCGTTGCGTATCGGTTGATCGGTCAACGGAAAATATAGTATGAAAGTTGTGCCCGATCCCAAAGTACTCTTGACATCAATATAACCGTTATGGTCGTGAATTGTTCCCCACACAACGGCCATTCCCAGACCAGTTCCACTTCGACCCATTACTTTTTTCGTATAAAATGGTTCAAATATACGGTCTAAATCATCGGGAGCGATGCCGATCCCTTCATCTGAAACTTCAACAGTTGCGTAACGACCAGGGTCAATGTCCATAAAACCATTCTTAAGTTTTCGGACCTCACTAATTTTTGTGTAAACCCCGATTTTTCCTCCTTCCGGCATAGCCTCGGCTGCATTCGATACAAGGTTCATAATAGTCTTGGAGATGTGAATTGAAGAGCCCATAATATTTAGCAAATCATCTTTTAAATCAATTTCGAATACAACTTTGGGATGAAAGTCTTTTAGTTTTTGAAATTCTGCACTTTTGAGATAATCCTCAATGACACTGTTTATATTAACGACCTTAGAAATAGATACACCTCGGCGTGCTAATGTTAATAGATCCTGAACAATTGCAGCAGCCTTCTCCCCTGATTTTTTTATGGTTAACAATGCAGATCTTAATGGGCTTTCATCGGACAAATCGGATAGCAAGAGATCCGGATAACTCACAACACCGGAAAGAATATTGTTAAGATCATGAGCGACACCTCCAGCCAATGTTCCAAGGGATTCCATCTTCTTGGAGCGTTGAAGCTGAACTTCGAGCTTTCTCTTTTCTTTTTCCGCTTTTATGGTGGCCTCCATTTCTTCCTTTAAGCGTTTATTTGCTTCTAGAATCTTAGATGTTCGATCCTTAACGCGCTTTTCCAATTCAAAATTCGCAGCAGTTACTTTCTCCCGTTCTTTTTGATAAAGATTAACCAACAGAAAATCCCTACGCGCGGAGAACTCTAAGAAATAACAGATCATCATACCTAAAAAATTAGCAATACAAAGATATAGGGAGTTATGTAATAGAACTTTAGGTGGAGTGTTAGCATAGATCGATACAGGCAAGTAAAAAGCCAATAAAAGACATCCGGAGACAGACGCATAGATGAATCTTTCGCGGCAAAAAGTATATCCAAAAAACAAGCATATTATGATTCCTACGTAGTAGGAATAGATCTCTGGTTTTGGTCCAATGGCGATAATGACTATGAACCCACCTCCAGTCAAGAAAATATAAATTGCATGTATTAACTGCCAGCACTTTTGGTAATAAGCCGAAAAAGTAAAAAGCACACCGAGTGCGAATACTGGAATTATGAAACCATATCGAATAATCCAAAATGCTGTTTTTGCATCGGGAAAAAGCGCATAATCTAATATTCCTGTGAGTCCATAAAAGAAAATCGCAATGAAATGGATCAATCTTAAGTACTTTAGATTTGAGGTAAAATAGTTCTGAAGAAATTGATCTTCAAGATCTGTCTGTTCATCGGAGAAAGACAAAGTAATGTGTCTGACTTTAAGATCAATCGATTCTGTTTTCATTGAGTGTCTATTACCAATACCTTAATCTGTTGGATTCTGGTATCGAAATGAAAATTACTTATTTTTCTAAGAAATGATATCAATTCCTAATAACACTACAAAAATTAACATAATTCAAATCTGTTATGATAATATAAGTGATTACCGAGAAGGCAAAATCAAAACAATGCCCCATACTCGATGTTTTTATCGGCAAATTCATTATTGACTTTAATAATATAAAATTATGTCTCAATAAGTGCGACTTTCAAATATAATCGAATATGGGCCATATCCCTGACACCGACCTAAACTAATTCCGGCTGAAGACATAACATGTTCGCTGTTACGTTATGTATTCCTATGCTTAGATGCTTAGTAGTTTTTACCAATCAATAGAGAAATTCCTTTTTGGCACCAAATCTGACAATTTTTGTCAGCCATAAATAAGCAAAAATCTGAATATCAAATAACTATCTGTAATCTTATCTAAAATTAATAGCAATATTTCTGGCTTAATTATTGCCCCAAAAAGGTTATATTCCGGGGTAAATCATCATTGGTAAAACAAGGGGGATATTATGCAAGCTGCTCAAAATAAAAATAATGATAAAAAGAGGGCTGTTTTATTTGTAGATGATGACAAAATTGTATTGGAAGTTGGATCTCTGATGTTGCAGAAATTGGGCTATACCGTGCTAGCAGTTAGTAATGGAAATAGAGCTGTTGAAATTCTCAAAGAAAATAAAGTTTCTTTTGTTATATTGGATATGTTGATGCCGGGTATGAATGGATTCGAAATTTATCACCAATTAAAAATGATCCAGCCGAATGTAAAAATTATCCTCCCAAGTGGGTACACTGGAGATCAATCTGAAGAACGATCAGAAAGCATTGGTTTTGATGGTTTTATACAAAAACCTTTCAATTTAAAACAGCTATCAGAAAAAATAGAAAATATTTGGGTAAATTAAAAACTATCTCGATTAATAAGCGGTTTGTTTAATTAACTAAAACATCAAGCTCTCCAAAACAGAAGAAAATCATAATTTATATTCGAACGCAGCCAGAGGATAAATAACTATAATGTTCACCGAAAAGAGATCAGGGCATTATTTAATTTTGCGATCAACCATCTTGAAATCATCAATTATAATCCTGTCCGTAAACTTGAAGTGATACCGAAGAGGAAGTTTTAAGGCTTATCATGGCCGCAGATTATGAAACTGAAAGGCCCCTGATTCAAGTTGTTTTACACACCCTGGGAAGGATTGATGAGGTGTTGAGGCTAACTTGGGAGGATGTCAACTTCGACAAGCGGACCGTTACGCTTTACACCAGGAAAAGAAAGGACGGAGCCTATGAATCTGATGAGCTGCCAATGAACGAGGATCTCTATCAGGTTCTCTGGGATTTATGGCAGAGGCGGAAACAAAACCAATGGGTGTTTTTTAATGAAAAGACAGGAAAACGATTTAATAAACGACCCAAAATGATGCGCTCACTATGTATAAGAGCCTTTGCTCCAAATTTAAAAGCAAAAGATAAGGCTAAGTATGAAGGTCCCTTATTTGGCTTTCACGATATAAGACACTTCATGGCATCATTTTTAGCAGACCGAAAAAAGCAATCGACTAAAACGATTTCAAAGCTGCTTAGGCATAAAAACACCCGGACTACTGAGATCTATTTGCACAGCATTGAGGAAGCCGCCAGAGAAGCGATGAGATCAGTAGAAGGTGAGTTTTCCGTAAAAACCACTACACAAAGTCACTACCAAAATGAAGTTGGAAAAATTGGAAATGGCGCAACTAATTGAAATTATTTGGTCGGGGCGAGAGGATTTGAACCTCCGACTTCCTGCTCCCAAAGCAGGCGCGCTACCAGGCTGCGCCACGCCCCGATCTGCAGAAAACTCTTTAACATGCCTTATTCATTGCGGCAAGCATCAAATCTTGAATTGCACGAAGAAAGCTGAACCTGACCTAACTGGGAAAAATAATTTATCACGAAAACACGAAAGAAAAGAAATGATAAAATTTCGTGTTTTTTTAATTTCGTGCTTTCGTGATTAAACTGCTGAATGCAGCCTATTTCTGTTTCTGGGTAAGAAACGCATCGATTCCCCGGGCAATCGCCCGGGCGATTCGAGTCAAAAACTCCGGGTCGTGCATCATTTTTTCTTCGTTAGGGTTTGACAGATTTCCGATTTCGATCGCGACCGCCGGCATATCGGCACCTTCTAAAACCAGCAAAGGGGCTCCTTGAACCTTGGTATCGGGTGACGGACTGGTGGCGTTGATCTCATGCTGGATCAATTTTGCAAGCTTTTCGCTGGAGGTTTGATATTTAAGCTGGATCTGATCCCAACTCAGGGGAAGACTGCTGTCGGTCAGGGTTTTCGGTGTCCGGGTCTCAGTGCTCAAAGAGGATCCGGTAAATGGCTGATAAAAATACACAGCTGATCCATTGATGCTGCTGATAAAACTGCTGCCGGTATGGAGGCTGATAAAAATATCAGCTGCGGAGCGGTTGGCCACCGCTGTTCGCTCGGCAAGTTTCATCCCGTAATCATCGCTGCGGGTCAAAATCACCTGACAGCTGTTTTTCAACTGGTCTTCGATAAGCCGTGCCAGATCCAGAGTAACTGATTTCTCCAGGGTGCCCTCCGGACCCTTTGCGCCGGTATCATTGCCCCCGTGGCCGGGATCGATAACGACAACCGGTGTACCCATCTCCAAAATCGGCCGGCTTGAGTATGCACCAGGGCACAGGATGAAAATGAGGAGGTTGAGCAGAATTAGCGAAGCTACATATCTGCCGCAGATCTGTCTTTTGGGCGTGCACAGACGGTTTATCAGTGATCGGCTGGTATTTAAATCACGGAGGTATTCAATTAGCATACGCATCCCCTTTTTATATTAAATCCGATCTGTTTTTTCAATCCTGCGCGGCGAATGATCGCATTATTTTACTTGACAGTGGATTGGATTGACATTATCAGTTTTGTTTTTTATACTGAAATTTAACCAAGTTGGGTATAAATTCAACACGCTAAATTCTTAAGTAAACGCTTTATCCCGCGGGGTTTATTTGCTCAAATCACATGCCCTGATCTCCTTTTTTAAAATATGCGAGAGTGGCGGAACTGGTAGACGCACTGGACTTAGGATCCAGCTCTGGCGACAGAGTGGGAGTTCAAGTCTCCCCTCTCGCACCAGGGCACACATTTTGGAAAGTGCTTTAAAATAAGTGACTTAAGACGCTTAAATTTTATAGGATATAAAATAGAATGCAGTTTACAGTTGAAGATATCAGCAGTGTGAAAAAAACCTTGCATATAGAGATTCCCAAAGACGAGGTCAGCCGGGAACTGGACAAGGCTTACAATCAACTCAAGAAAAGTGCCAAGATAAAGGGTTTCCGGCCGGGGAAAGTCCCGCGTTCGGTACTGGAAAGACTGTTTAAAAAAGATGTTCATGCTGATGTGTCTTCCAGACTCATTCAAAATTCATTCATCGATGTGATCAAGCAGACCGAGTTCAATGTCGTCGGAAACCCCGATTTGCAGCCGCCTGAGTTGAGCGCCGACAGCTCTTACAAATACCAGGCCACCGTTGAGATTACGCCGGAAATCGAGGACATCGATTTTAAGGGGCTCAAACTGCAGCGCACCCTTTATGAGGCCAGCGACAGCGAGGTGGACACCCAGCTGAAAAAACTCCAGAAAAATATGGCAAAGGTTGAAAAAATCTCCGATAATCGGCCGGTCCGCGATGGGGATTTTGTACTGATCGATTTTGATGGATCAAAAGATGGGGTTGCCGTCCCTGAATTCGCTAAGGTTGAAAACTTCAGCATGCAAATCGGCAAGACCGTTATTTCTGATGATTTTGATCACCAGCTGATCGGCATGCGGGCAGGCGATTCAAAAACGTTTGAAATACAGTTCGACAAAGATCATCCAAATGAAAAACTGGCCGGCCAGCAGGTCAGCTTTCAGGTGATGCTAAGCGAAATCCAGCAGGAGATTTTATCTCCGATTAATGACGAGCTCGCAAAAAAAGCGGGTCCCTATGAAACGTTAGATGATCTGAAAAAAATAATCCTGGACAATCTGAAACAGGGTTACGAAAAACGCATGGAGCAGGAACTCGATGAGCAAATTTTTTCCGAATTAATTACCAAAACCCAATTTGAAGTGCCGAATGCGCTGGTCGAGATGGAGCTGGAGGGAATCATCGAAGAAGCCGAGCGCTCGTTTGCCTACCGGAATATTTCTCTGGAAGAAATGGGATTATCCAGAGAAGCCGTTGCTGAAAAGTACCGGGACACGGCGCTCAAACAGGTGCAGCGCTATCTTATACTGGACAAGATTATCCATCAGGAAGCACTTTCCCTCACTGACGAGGAGTTGGAAGACGGACTAAAGGCGATGGCTGAAAATTTCAACCAGCCATTGGAGGAAATTAACAAATACTACGCGCAAAATCAGGAT
>JARRJQ010000297.1:0-4710 GCA_037388985.1 Desulfobacterales bacterium
GTCTCACGAGACAACGATCGCGCGTTCCGTGGCGCTGGCGGTTATTCAGCCGAAACCGCTTTCCGTATGGGAGGTGGTGATCCCGATTCTTTTTATCTTCGGCTACATGAAATCCAAGGAAACGCGGGAAATCTTCGCCCAAAATGTGCTGTTTACCAAAAAAATGGCCATGCAGGCCGCCTTTGATATGCTGAAAAAGGGGCAAACCCGGGAATTCGTCATGGAGCGCATTAGATCCAAAACCCGGGAGATGATTGCTTCAATCCCCGGCGGTATCTATTCCGCTGAAATCCGCCTCGAACAGCTAAAGGAAATCGATTTGCTGATTGATCATTATTGCAAACTGCTGAACAGCGAAGGAGATAATTACGATTCGCTGGTATTCAATGCTTATCGAACCTCGCACGGATTGGCCGGTTTTTTCAAACAGCTGCAAGAAGCCGAAGAGGGAGCGGCGCGTGCAGCTCGCGACACCTTGGGCGGCAATGCCGACACCCGAACCCTCGAAAGAATGAAGGCTGTCACGAGAGATTCCAGAATTAAAGAAACCGAAAAAATTTTCGGATCGCAATTGCGTTCGCAAAATGCTCAGTAGTGAAGAACTTAACCGAATCTACCGGCAGGCCTATTTGCCAGAGCACCTTCCCAAGTACGTGAAGGCCATATCAGACGCACAGGCACATCTTTTCGGCAATTACCTCTGCTTCACCCGCAAAGCCCATCTGATCTTCATCGGCTATCCCCTGGGTGTAAATTCAGACGACACCTCCCGGGCCTATTCATCTGCGTGCGAGTACTTTGAACCTGCCACAGTGGCCCTGATTGCCCCGGATATCTGGCTGCCTCCCGCAGAAGTCAAGATCCAATCCCGGGATTTTTACTACCGGTGCCAACTGCCTCTTGAAACAATAGAGCCGAAAACCGCTTACATGGTACGTCGGGCGGAAAGAGAACTCACTTTAAGCTATGGATCATTCCACAAAGAACACAAAAAGTTGGTTAGGGCCTTTCTTAAGATGCATCAATTAACCGCCGAACAAACATATGTCTATCGACACATTGATCGATATCTGAAGCATTCTTCAACCGTTCGCATCCTTGAGGCCAGAAGGCAGAATGTCCTGGTGGCCTTTACGGTAGTCGATACGGGGTCGGCGGATTATGCTTTCTATTTATTTAACTTCCGCTCGCAAAAGGAAAATGTTCCCGGCGCCTCCGATTTGCTGTTTAAAGCGATGCTGGATCTGGCTCAATCCGAGGGTAAAAAAGCGGTCAATCTGGGGCTGGGCATTCATCAGGGCATCCGGCAATTCAAGGAAAAATGGAAAGGGGAGCCCTTTCTACCCTATCGTGCAGCATGGATTGAAAGGAAGGCCCCGGATTTTGGAGAGCTGGCTCAAAAACTCTGACGAGAAATGCCCGAAGAATTGCCCGGCAACCGATCCAAGTTTCAGTTTTCAGAATAGATCTTGTCACTTTCTGCCATTCGAATTTTTTTGGTTGCTTCTTTCATTTTCTGTAACCACTCACGGCGATCCTTTTTAGTTCCCCTGTGAATGGTGTCGATAGAGGCCTGGATGGTTTCCGCTTCTGCTTTATGCAGTCTATTTAGAAAATTCAGATATTTCCCTTTGGTGGGATACGCTGACTTTAAAACTTCCGGATAGCTCGACTGATCGGATCTGAGCAGCTGCAGGTAGTGATCAATGAGCAGTTCAATTTCCGACATTTGTTTGCGCTGAATTTCTGCGGTGTAAACACCTTGCCTGTTTTTGCTCAGGATTTCATTCGTCTTAATTTCAATTGCACGGATTTCCCAGGCGCGCTCTTGGCCCTGAAAGATGCTTTTAGAGGCTTCAAATGCCAATTTTTTTGTAAATAGCAGGTTTTTGCGGGTGAAGCGAAGGTTCTTTCTGAAATGATAGACGCCATATAAAAAGACGGGCAGAACAAGGATTTTCCAGTTTAGCTCCACTTTTTTACTGTCCAGAAGGTTTTTGGAGATTCGATCGGCCTGGCGGACCTCATGGTTCCATATGGTGCGGGAATTTCTCATGGCAAGAAACGTATAGAAAACGATGTCTTATGTCAAAGAAATAAATGACGGGTCGGGGAGTTTTTACCGCAAATCTATTTTGCCGCAAGAACCTGTCGCCGCAGAGCCCCATGCGGACTTGGCGAGATATGCCGATAGAAAAACTCCCCGACCCGTCAACTAATTAACCGTGGAATCTTGAAATCTAAAATTAAGCTCGAAAACCGGGATGGCTGAAGGCTTGAACGCCATGCGCTTTGACACGAATTAATTTTCCAGAATAAAAGCTTTCCGGCTTTATCGTTTTTAAGCCTTAATACCTATTTTGTGTTTTCGGGGTTATATTTTAACTTTAAAAGATCTATAATTAGAAAAAGCCTGGCTTGCTTTTTAAGCGATAATGGTTATCATTCTAATTGATTAACAATGAATTCAGTATGTTAAATAATGAAAAAATCTGATTCCCAAATACAGGTTCCACCCAAGAGTACCGGCGGCAGATTGCAGTCTGCATTGACCAAATTTCTGGGATTTATCCGGCCCAATTATGGAGACGGCCTTGCAGATCCGCTGCGGGGGGACATGAGTGAAAAACAAAATGCGCAGAGAAGACTGTGGCGTCTGTTGCAGGTGGAGGTGGCTTTTGCCTGTAATCTACGGTGCGTGATGTGTCCCTGGCGGGAAATGGCAAAAGAGGCCGCCAATAAAGGCATTATGACCGAGGAGATATGGCAATCCATTCGGCCCTATTTGTCCCAAGCGCAATCCATTGAGTTTACCGGTGGCGGCGAGCCGCTGTTACAGCCGCGATTGGCCAAATGGATTGGCGAAGCCAAAGCCGCAGGTTGCGAAACGGGATTTCTTTCCAACGGGCTGCTGCTGAATGAAGAAAAATTAGAAAAGATCCTCGAGGCCGGCATTGACTGGATCTGTATTTCCATGGATGGCGCCAACGCAGAGATATATAACAAAATCCGGGTCGGATCCGATTTTGAGCGGGTATGTCGAAATGTGGCCAACATCGCCAGGTTGCGGGACAACCACCAGCCCAAAACCATGATTAATTTTGTATTAATGGGTATGAACTTTCATCAGATGGAAGAAATCGTGCGTCTGGCCGGGCGTCTGGGTGTGGATCAGGTGAACTTCAAGCAGTGCGATGTCATTCGCGATAAGGCCGGGAAAAACCTTGGTCTTTTTGCGTTGGGGGAAACCGGAGAGATTCGCAAACTGAAAAAATCGTTGGAAAAGGCCCGTCAGCTGGCAAAGAAATTAAGCATCGAGACTATGGGTTCTGCCTTTACTCCCAGGGAATTGCCGGTTTGTGATCAGGACCCGCGGGATTCTCTTTTCATTGCTTATGACGGTACAGTGGCACCGTGCATCAGCCTTGCTCTGGGGGGTCCGACGACTTTTTTGGGAAAGGAAGCGAATATGTCTTCGGTACACTATGGACGCCTCCCCGACGATGACCTCATGGACTTATGGCAGACGGATATATGCCGGTTTTATCGTCACCGATTTGAGGAGCGCGTTCAAATCCATGATAACACGCTCGTCCGGAATATATTTGCCTCCGGGGGTTCCGGTCGTGAAAAAGTTTTTCAAACCGCACGGGAAGCGATGCCCGCACCACCGGGGGGGTGTAATGTTTGTCATTACCTATTTGACATCTAAGCCAATAACCATTGAATATTCAATACAGAGATGTCGAATATTGAAGGAGAGGTTTCAGGTGTCAGTGTTCAGGTTTCAGCTTCGACATTCTGACACCTTAAACCTGAAACCAGGAAAGGATCAGATGCCCGGTACACAACCCGGGGCGCGGATCATCAAGACGGGCACGCAGGCGGAACGCAGCAACCGATCGGCCACACTGCCCATCACCCATCGGCTGATGCCGGATCGTCCGTGGCTGGCAATCAGGATCAGATCCACATCGTTATGGGTTGCGTAATCGGCAAGCGTCTCCGCCACTTTTCCCTCAAGAACCTTCGATTCCAACTTAACCCAGCTGTAATTAAGCCGGGACTGCAGTTTTTTGAGATAGTCTTTAGCCTCGTTCTCACGGTGTTTTTTCAATTGGTCCCAATCTGTTTTGTATAAGCCGAATTCTCCACCGACCGGAAAGTTTGCCGGCGGAAGGCCGGGATCGACCACCCGGATAAACACGACGCTGGCGATCTGGCATCCTCTGGCGATCGCCTCCAGATGAGGCAGCACACATTCTGCCAGATCCGAACCATCCAGGGGGACCATGATTTTTTTGTACATCCTTATTTCCTTTTCTTCGGTGATGGTTTTGACTGGCAAATTACAGGTCAACAACCGTATTGGTACATAATGAATATAGAACCAAACATGTACGTGTCAATAGATTCGGATGGGGGGGATGCTGCGATCCTAACAAGAGGTGTCAGGTGTCAGGTCTGCAAACAAAGGACTGAGGACTGAGTGCTAAGGACTGAGGTTGGCAGGGCGTAAGGAATGATTTTTTGCTCAGTCCTCAGTCCTCAGCACTCATAGCTTTTCTATTGAAGCCTGATGCCTACCGGCTTAGACCATCCCCTTGAAGGCGAAAAAGGTAAGTGAAATAATTCCGGCGGTGACCAGTGCAATTGAAGTGTCCTGGAGCGGCCTGGGTACGCGGGCAATCAGAATGCGTTCCCTCAAAC
>JARRJQ010000298.1:0-4698 GCA_037388985.1 Desulfobacterales bacterium
TAAATTTGACTTGCATTTGAGTCAACAATTTTTATGTGGCTTCTTTGGCCTCTGCCGGTGCTGTGACTTCTCCGGCTTTTAATCTCTTGAAAGCCTTCCAGCCGTCATAGGCCAGAATCAGTGCGCAGATGATCAGCAGAATTGACACGGCTGCCGCAAGCAGATTGCCAAACACCTTGGCGCCTGGCAGTTGCCCCCCGAATGCGCCGGGAATCAGCTTGAAAAAGGCGGTGTAAAATAATGCGCAGACTGTCGTGATGTACATAAAGAACATCGGGTAAATGGCGACCTTGTAATTTTTCGACAGCTGCACCAGAAACAGGGTAACCAACAGCAGGGCCAGGGATGCCATCAGCTGATTGGCACCGCCAAACAGCACCCAGATATACAGCCAGGTCCCTGTTTTAATCAGCACCCAGGTGATAATCAAAGCCACGATGGTCGCCACATGCGGATTCTTGGCAACGCCGATCACATCACCCAGCAGCTCAGCACTGGCCACTTTCATAAAGCGAAATACCAGGTTGACCACCGTTAAGGCCAGGATGATAATCATCATGCCCGCCAGGGCTTTGGCGTATGCTTCCGGAAGACCGAGGGTGGTTATGGCGCTCCCCAGGCCGCCGACAAAAATACCCACAGGGCCTCCCTTTAGCCCTTCGAGGTAAGCAGCCTTATCGGCAAAGGCCGTGGCACAGACAATGACTGCAATAATAGCGATGGTGAATTCGGCAAACATGGATCCGGCGGTGACCGGCCGGATGTCCATCTCGTTTTCGAGCTGCCGCGAGGTGGCCGTGCTGGAAACCAGGCTGTGCCAGCCGGAAATGGCGCCGCAGGCGATGGTTACGAAAAGAAGCGGCCATAGCGGTCCCATACCGATGCTCCAGTTGGTAACGGCCGGCAGGGTCATCGGCTTCGCCCCGATCAGGATACCGATAACCCCTGCAATGATGCCGAAATACACCACGTAAACAGTTGAGTAATTATATGGCTGGATAAACCGCCAGACGGGCAAAATTGAGCTAAAATAGCCAAAGATTAACACGCAGATGAGGATAACGTCATAAGAAAATTTCCAGTTCCAAATGGTACCCAGATAGATGGACAAAAAGATGGCGACGATTGCGATGATTGTTGTCCAAATGATGTTAAACTTGGCTTTATAAATCAGATGCCCCACCAGGAAGGACACGGCAATGATGACCAGCAGTGGGAAGGGCAATGCCGTATTTCCGCTGACGCCTGCGGTAATCACATGACCGAAGGCACATGCGATTAACAGCAGGTAAAAATAAACGAAGGTCAGCAGTATCTTTCTTGCCCGGGGGGAAATCAATTTGTAGCTGATGGCCCCGAAGGTCTGACCGTCGGTTCTGATGGAAACCATGGCGCTTGAGAAGTCATGAAGCCATCCGATGAAGAAAACGCCGAGGCCCAGCCATAACACTGCCGGCAACCAGCCCCATTGGAGGGCGACGATGGGACCGATGATCGGTGCCGCTCCGGCAATGGAGTTTAGCTGGAAGCCGTAAAGTACGTTTTTGTTGGCGGGCATAAAATCAACGCCGTCCATGTACATTTTGGCGGGAGTTGCACGATTTGGGTCGACGCCGAATATATTTTTAGCGACATGCCGGGCATATACCCAGTAGCCCAAAACGACGATGACTACCCACCATAGCAATACCCATAACGAATTCATAGCTCTCCTCCTGTTCGTGTTGTGAAAACCCGATGAATTCCTTCTGGCCGCCTGGCAAGCAGAATTTATTTATCGAGCAATTCATTGGCAACAGCTCAACTGAAATTGAAGTACAGTTTTACTTTATCAGAGCCGGTCACCGGCAAATCCACATGCAGAATCAGAACTGCCAGAAGGATTGCGATTGTCCGCTTTTTTTACCATCACCTCCTTTTATCGCTATTTACATAGGGTCCAATTCTTGTTTGGTGCAATCAATCGACGTTTAAACCGCACTAACCGTTAGCAGACTAACATGACATCTGTCAACTTAATTCCCAAAAGGTTAAGCCAATATGGGTGCGTGGGAAACCAGTTTTCATATCTGATTGAATTTTTTGAATATAAAGTCTGAGGAGGTTCAATTATTCCGGGCGCTGAACCGGATGAATTTCACGGCAAACAAGGATATCAGGCTCATAAGAGCTCCTCCAAAAAACGGAATCCGATAATCAACAAGCCACAACAACCCTCCGACGGCCGGCAGAAACACCGCGGCAATATGGTTGATGGTAAATCCGACCGCCATGCTCGGTGCAAAATCCTGTGGATCACCAATCTTTTGAAAATAGGTTCGGATGGCAATGGCAAAATTGAAAAACATGTGATCCAGAATAAAAAGGATTGCCACCGCACCTTTGTGCCCGACCGTTGCATAGGCGATAAATATGAGAATCAGGCTGAAATATTCCAGGGCAAGGACTTTTCGCTCGCCGAAGCGAATAATGCTTTTTCCGATCAAAGGGCTTAAATAATAGTTGATGACATTATTGACCATAAAAAGGATGGTAATTTCCTGAACTGAATAGTGAAATTTCTGAACCATCAGCAGAATCGAAAATGCCATAAAAATCTGGCGGCGGGCGCCGGCCATAAAGGTGAGAAAATAAAAAAGCCAGTATTTTTTTCGAAAAATCATTTTTTTACGCTGGGGGATCACCGTCTGTTTTGTCGGTTTTTGGGTAAACGCCCAGACGGCTGAGACCATGATCAAACTGCCAATCAGCAGGTAGATTTGGGAAAAGGTTAAGAAAAAAGCCAAACCATATATCAAAAGGCCCAACGCAACACTTGAAGCAGCAGCATAGCTGCGCTGTTTTCCAAAAACCCATGGCGAACTAATCTCATCAAAGTATTGCAACGTGAGGGACATGTTGGTGGTTTGGTAATAGTGAAAGCCAAAACTCATAACGAGAGTAGTCAAGATGAGCCCTGGATAGGAAGGAAAGAAGCCGGTTAGGGCCAGACCTCCGCCTAAAAAAAGAACCGATACTGCTGACAACCGATGCTCTTTGAGAATCATGATCACATAGACTGCCAGCAGTGCCAGAAAACCGGGAACTTCGCGTAACGATTGAATCATGCCGATATGGCTGCCGTCCAATCCGGCAACCTGCACAGCGAAATTGTTGAATAGCGTTAGCCAGGCCTGCAATCCAATTGTAGAACTGATGGTCAGAACCGCTAAATACAAAAACATTGGGTTCTTTTTGATCTCTTTTTCGTTTCTCATGTGCTTATGGCCTTATTATTGCACTACAATTGACAAGATGCTTTAATTTGTGTCTGTGGCGTTAGCATATAAAGAGATGCTGCTTTGAACGCGGTTAATGCTTTTAAAGAAAATTCGAGGGCATCCATTTTCGAAGACCCGCCTGCTCTCGGCATAAGGTTTGAACAACGCTTTGGCTGAAGGGCTTTCGACAAACTCAAGTGCAGGGCGTGTCGGCAGAAGCGGCTGGTGATGACCGGAAGTGGCCGCAAAACTCACAAAGAAAACGCGTTTAGATCGACCTTTAAAGAAACTTGGCGTTTTTGCAATAGATTCTTTGAATGCTTCGATCCATTCGAGTCAGCAGCTCATTGTGGAATGATTTGCCGAGCCATTTGCCGCGAGTTTATAACCATGAACTCATTTTTTAATATAATTTTAATAAGTTATGCTTTCTTCGGTCGATAAAAAAGCGCGGGTTCAAAATTTTGAACCTCACCCAATAATAAAAAAATGTTTTAAAAACAATACGTTTTTCAATTTTTCCCGATTCGGGTTAAAAATTATAAACTAAACCTCCTGTTTCGTTCGTATCCTGCCGATATCATGGCTGGTGGAATCGAATTCGGATTGGATTTTAACTATCTGAATTTTAAGTAAAATATAAAAAAACAATCTAATTGCAGGAATATAAATTATTTTTGGCAAGAATTTTGCATCTTACCTATTGCAGCCTAATAATTTCTTCATCTGTTCTCCTCCTTAACGGCTAATTGGAAATATCCAGTTAGCCGTTATTTTTTTCTCCGATGGCCCACATCTCATTTTTGGATGTTGAAAATTGAAAAAATCCATAATATGAATTGCCAGGAGAGATAGGCCGATGATCATTGATGCCCACACCCATCTATTTCCGGAGGAAATTCGCAAAAACAGAGAAAAATTTTTCCCAGATGAACCGGCATTTGAAAAATTGTACCAATCGCCCAAATCCCGGCTTATCGGTGTTGAAGAAATGCTGGCTTCCATGGATAAGAACCGGGTTGATAAAACCGTTATTTTTGGATTTCCATGGAAACATTCCAAGGTTTTTAGTCGGCACAATGATTTTATCAGTGAGGTCGTCGACCGGCACCCGGACCGTTTTATTGGTCTGGGCTGTTTCGATCCCTCAAGCACCGAGGCAGCTGACGAAGCCCGGCGCTGTTTGCAAAATGGCAGACTGTCCGGTATCGGAGAGTTGGCATTTTACCAATCCGGAATTGAAAAATCTTCCCTTAACAGTCTGAAGCCGATTATGGAAATTTGCAGAGATCGCGATCTTCCGGTTTTGATTCATACCAATGAACCCATCGGACATGCATATCCCGGAAAAACGCCCAATACACTGGCACAGATCTATGAATTGATTCGCACTTTTCCCCAAAACAAAATAATTCTGGCCCACTGGGGTGGCGGCCTG
>JARRJQ010000298.1:4727-6709 GCA_037388985.1 Desulfobacterales bacterium
AGAATGTGTATTTTGATACAGCCGCTTCCCCTTATCTATACGATTTGAAGGTCTATCGCCTGGCAATTGAATTGGTCGGGGTCGAAAAAATCCTGTTTGGCAGTGATTTTCCGCTTTTATCACCGGCACGGTATTTTGATGAGATGAAGGCTGCCGGATTGTCGCCGGAAGAGATGCAGCGCATCTGCGGGCTGAATGCAGCTGCACTTTTCAATGTGGCAGTTGGTTGATTTTTTTATTAGCCGTCGACATATATATCCAATTTTATATTATATGGTTTCAGGTGTCAGGTTTCAGCATCAGACCCGGCGGAGTTTCAGTTGGATCATTGCTGACACCTGAACACTGACACCTGACACCGTCATTTAGGAGATTGCTAATGAAGAAGTATAAGGTTGCTGTGGTAAAGTATGAAAAACCCATCGAATCGGTGCGCAAAGCCGTTGAGCTGTCGGAGGGGCTGGACCATTTACCCCATCGGGCCAAGGTCTTTGTCAAACCCAACATCGCCTTCTGGACCCGTGCCGTGGCCTTTCCCAAGTGGGGGGTGATTACGACTTCCCGCATTATTGAAGATATGATCATTTTGCTCAAAGAGCGGGGAATTGACGACATCACCATCGGTGAGGGGATGGTGACGTTTAATCCCAAAGACACGCAGACGCCGGCGCATGCCTTTGATACGCTGGGATACGGCGTGTTGAAACAAAAGTACGGTATCAAATATATCAATGTTTTTGAAAGACCCTTTGAAAAGATGGATCTGGGAGACGGTGTCGAGATGAATTTTAACACCGACATTCTAAATAGTGACTTTGTTGTGGATTTGCCGGTGATGAAAGCCCATAATCAGACGATAGTGAGCCTGGGCATTAAAAACTTAAAGGGCATGATCGATATCCCCTCCCGCAAACGCTGTCACAACATGACGCCGGGCAAAGACCTGCATTTCTGGGTAGCGAAGCTGGCCGATAAAATGCCGCCCATGTTGACCCTTTTAGACGGCATTTACACCAACGAACGCGGACCCGGCCCGGATGGCCGCATGCACCGCAGTGATCTGCTGGTGGCATCTGCCGATGTGCTGGCGGCGGATCTGGTGGGAGCCAAATTGTTGGGCTATTCACCGGCACAGGTTCCACATCTGGTGCACGCCGCCCGGAATCGCAAAAGAACGTATGATCTTTCTGATATTGTCGTTGGCGGCGAAAACATTGAGGAACTGGCGCGATTTCACGAACACGATTTTAAGTACAGTGAAACAGAAGATGGTATAATGCCGGTATCCATGGCCAAAGAGGGTCTTAAAGGGGTCTTTTACCGCAAATTTGACCTTTCCATGTGCACTTACTGCTCAGGGATGAATGGGATCATGCTTTCAGCCATCCGCTATGCCTGGAAAGGTGAGCCCTGGGATGACATCGAGATCCTGACCGGAAAATCCATGCGGCCAACTCCAGGTATGAAAAAAACGATTCTCTTTGGTAAATGCATGTATCAAGCCCACAAAGACAATCCGGACATTCGGGAAATGATTGTTATCAAGGGATGCCCGCCCACACCCAAAGCGATGCTCAAAGCGCTTCACCAGGCCGGCATCGATGCCGATCCGGGATTATTTGAGCACATAGAGGAGCTATCGGCCTTTTATTACAGTCGCTACAAAGACAGGCCCGAGTTTGATGAGTCGTTTTTTCAGATAAAGCCGTAGGCTAGAATTTTTTCACCACAGAGACACAGAGTTCACAGAGGTTAAATTTTTTTCATTTGCCGCTGAGAGGGCGGCAAATGAAAATCCTCAGCCGCTTTACAGCAAGGTCCTTCTTCCCAAAATAATTGCAGGCGACATTAGCAGTAACATGTTTTTACTATCAGGAGGATAACAAGATGCATCCGACCGGGAGGGTTGGGTTTATTTCTTTTCGGCCTCTCGCCGAAAAGAAATAAGAAAATTATCCTCTGTGACCTCTGTGTCTCTGTGG
>JARRJQ010000299.1:0-4669 GCA_037388985.1 Desulfobacterales bacterium
CCCCGGAGCAACGGTTGTGGAAAAAATGTCCTATTTAAAGGAAAATATGGACTGGATACGAACATCTCTGATGTTTGAACCTCGGGGGCACGACATCATGTCCGGTGTTATTCTGACCGAACCGACCCATCCCGAGGCCGATATCGGTGTGATCTTCATTGAAACCACCGGCTACCTGCCCATGTGCGGCCATGACACCATCGGTGTCTGTACCGCACTGGTGGAAACCGGTATGGTCAAGGTGGAGGAGCCGGTAACCCATATCGTATTGGACACCCCGGCCGGGCTGACCCGTATCCGAGTGGATGTTGAAAACGGCAAAGCCAAGGGGGTCACCTTTAAAAACATACCTTCCTTTGTGTTGGCTGAAGACGCCGAGGTTGATGTGCCGGGACTTGGCAAAATTATCATGGATGTTGCGTACGGCGGCAATGTGTATGCAATCCTGCCGGCGGATGCTGTCGACCTTAAGATTCGTCCCGAAAATGCGCGCAGGGTGATTGACATCGGCAGAAAAATTAAGGCGGCGGTGAATGCCCAGGTGAGGATACAGCATCCCGAAAAAGAGTTTATCAATGAGTGCACGCATGTGGAGTTTTACGGGCAACCCGCTTCACCGGGAGCCCACCTAAAAAATACGGTGTTTTTTGCTGAATCCGGAATTGACCGATCGCCCTGTGGCACCGGCACGTCAGCCAAACTTGCCGTTTTACACGCCAAGGGCGAGATAAAGCTCAATGAAGAGTTCGTTCACGAGAGTATTATCGGGAGCATTTTTAAGGCCAGAATTGTCGAAGAAACCCGTGTCGGTCCCTTTGCCGCGATTATCCCGGAGGTTACCGGTAGTGCTCATATAATGGGAATCAATCAATTATTCATAGATCCCGATGATCCCCATTGGAGCGGATTTCTTTTGAGTTAAATTGGAGGGAATAGAAATGCAGAAGTTAAGCGGAACATTTACGGTGATGGTGACTCCTTTCACTGAAGATGAGCAGCTGGATGAAAATGGATTCCGCCAAAATATTGATTGGTATATTGAGGAAGGCATCCATGGTGTAATTTGCCTTGGTAGTACCGGCGAGTTTGCCAGCCTGTCAGTTGAAGAACGCAAAAGGGTCATCGATCTTACGGTCGACCAGGCCGGAGGCCGGGTTCCGGTAATTGCGGGTACGGCTGCCAACTCTACCCGCGAAACCATTGAAATGACAAGCTACGCTCAGAAAGCCGGAGTTAATGCCGCCATCATTGTGGCGCCCTTTTATGGCTTACCGACTCAGGACGACCTGTTTGAACATTACAGGTCCATATCCGAAAATGTGGCCATTCCAATTATGGTCTATAATAATCCCCATTATTCGGGTATTGATATGTTGCCCCCGCTTATTGAACGGCTGGCGGCCATCGATAATATTTTATACCTCAAGGAAAGCACCGGTGATATTAAAAGAGTTCATGATATTATGCTGCGTTGCGGCAACCGAATCGATGTGTGGTGTGGATGGGACGATCTGGCCTTTGAGTGTTTTTCTTTAGGCTGCAGGGGCTGGGTAGCTCCGGTCGCAAACTTTTGGCCCCGGGCAGCAGCTGAGCTCTTCACAATGGTAGAGAATAAAAAATATGAAAAGGCTCGGGCGCTTTATTTCAAAATGCTTCCGCTGCTGGGTTACCTGGAAGCGGGCCAGCTGTTAGCTAAAGTAAAAGCGGCGATGAATATGATCGGTAAAGCGGGAGGAAAACCACGTCGGCCGTTTCTCCCTATTGATGAAGAGCAAAGAGACGAATTGCGCAGAATGTTAAGCGAGGTGGGGTTAGTATAGAAAGTACCTCATTGAGCTTTATTCCGGAGGTAAGCTAATGCCGAACCGAAGTGCTGATGTCGTCGTTATCGGCGGTGGAGTCGTCGGGACAGCGATTGCGTACTTTCTGGTCCGCAAAAATATAGACGTTATTCTGGTGGAAAAGGGGGCGATTACAGCCGGAACCTCTGGCAGATGCGAGGGGGATGTTCTGGTCTGCGACAAGACGCCCGGGTTCGACAGCCGTTTGACCCGGCTCAGCCAGGACCTTTTTCCACAGATCGCAAATGAATTGGATGATGATATCGGCTGGACGCAGAAGGGCAGCCTGCTTGCGATTGAAAATGAAGCGGAGATGGAGGCAGCCAGAAGGCTTTGCTCACAGCTGGCTGCCGAGGGGCTGCCGGTCAGAATCCTGGATGAATATGAGGTCCATGAGGATGAACCCTATCTGGCACCCGATATTGTGGGCGGTATGGAGACCGATTGTGACGGCTCCCTGAACCCAATGGCCCTGGCCTACGGGCTGGTTAACGGTGCAAAAAAGCTGGGGGCCAAAGTCTTGACCCATCGTGCGGTGACCGGCATTGGGCTGGATGCCAATGGCTGTGTCGAGCAAGTGATTACCGAAGGCGAAGAGATCTTTACCCGGCGGGTGGTCGATGCAGCCGGCGTCTGGGCAGCTGAAATTGGCAAACTGGTGGGGCTGGATATTCCGATCAAACCCCGGCAAGGGCAGATGCTGGTAGCTGAACGCACTTTCCCCGTTGCCAGGCGCAAAGTAATGGAATTCGGATACATGATGGCCAAATTCGACAGCCAGGGTTATGCCCGCCAGGTAACACCCGAAATGCAAAAATACGGGGTCGCACTCGTTTTTGAACCCACCGAAGCACAGAATTTTCTTATTGGCAGCAGTCGCCGGTTCGTGGGCATGGACGTCTCCTGCCACATTGAGGTTTTACGTGCCATGGCCCAGAGAGCCATTCGGTTTTTTCCCGTGATAAAGGATATTAAAGTTATTCGAAGTTATGCGGGACTTAGGCCTTTTACGCCGGATCATCTGCCCATCATATCAAAAACCGAGATACCGGGCTTTTACGTGGCGGCCGGTCATGAAGGCGATGGCATCGGGCTTTCCCTTATCACCGGCAAATTAATATCCCAAATGATCTGCGACGAAGAAACGGCAATTCCCATCGAAGCATTAAAACTAAGCCGATTTAAGGATGCAACAAACGGGTTCTAACAGAAATTTTAAGATAGGTTATCAATGATTGTTTTGGTGCGTTATTTAGCAATCCACGGATAAAAATTAACCACGAAAACACGAAATTTGGAAGGTGCGAAATTATTATCTATTTCTTTTTCGTGTTTTTATACTTTCGTGCTTTCGTGATAAAAAATTATTTTTTGATTTTCCGCTTAGGTGGATCCGGGCTAGAGATCATATTATGGCTAGCAATGATAAGTTTGAAATTGAAGTAGATGGTAAAACCTTCTTAGCTTACAGCGGGCAGACCATTGCCGAGGTGCTGTTGGCCAACGGAGTGAGGACTTTGCGGATGACCCGCAAGCAGGCACCCCGGGGTGTTTATTGCGGAATGGGAATTTGTTATGAATGCCGGATGGTTGTCAATGGCATCCCCAATGTCCGTACGTGTATGACCCTGGCTACACCCGGTTGCAAAATAGCCACCCAGGATGATTCAAGGATAACACGTGAGACATGAAAGAAGTGGATCTGATTGTAATCGGAGGAGGTCCTGCGGGGATGACCGCCGCCACGGAAGCTGCCCGCCTGGGCGCCACTGTAGCCCTGATTGAAGAAAACGAAAATCTGGGCGGAAAAGTATTTGCACCGACGGGCCATACGATCAAAGGCAGTGCTGCCGATGAAATTGAAAAACGCATTGGCAGCCGGATCCTGAAAGACTTTGGCCGGATTAAGGATAACATATCCGTATATTTAAACACCGAGGTATGGGGGTTCGTTGATCAAAAGACCGTGCTGCTTTATTCGCGAGCCGACGTCGGCAAACCACTGGAATGCATCAGGGGTGACAAGTTGATTATATCCGTCGGCGCCTTCGAAAAAGCGATTCCCTTCCCGGGGTGGACGCTTCCCGGTGTGTTTTCGGTGGGCGGGTTAAATACGCTGGTTAAAAAGGGCATCTTGCCTGGAAAACGGTTTTTGCTTGGCGGAACCGGTCCCTTGCAGCTTGTATTGGCAAATCATTTAATCAATGCCGGTGCCGACTTAAGCGCCATTGTTACTGCGGCTTCCCTGAAGGACATTGCGACAAGTGCTTTCAAGATTTTTGCAAGTATTGACTATCTGAAAATACGATCCGGATTTGACTATCTGTACAACATAAAAAGGCATCATATACCGATTTATCGCTCTCATATAATATCAAAAGTATTTGGTACCAGCGAAGTTGATAGGGCGGAGGTTGTTCAGGTGGATAGATCCTGGAATCCGATACGGGGAACCGAAAAGGAAATCGGTGTCGATTGCGTTGCTTACGGGTTCGGCTTGATTCCTTGTACCGAGTTGACTCGATTGTGTGGATGCAAACATTTCTATGATGAACGTCTCGGCTATTGGAGGGTCGAGCTCAACGAAAGAATGGAAACCAACATACCCGGCGTATTTGTGGCCGGAGACGGTCTGACCATCAAGGGTTATTCTGCGGCGATTGAGGAGGGCAGAGTTGCTGCTTTGGAGGCCTGCACCCAGCTTGGCCATGTGGGCAGAAGAGAAGTCGATAGATTACTTCGACCTTCTTTAAGAAAATTAAAACGATCCAATCGATTTGGTCAAATCATGGATGTCCTATCAACGCCAAGACCGGGGATATTCAATA
>JARRJQ010000300.1:0-7061 GCA_037388985.1 Desulfobacterales bacterium
TTCCGGCCGCCGCCCGTTTTACGGAGGCTTGGGACAGATTCACAACGATCCGTACTGGCGCGATCTTATTCTTTTCAATGAGTATTTTCACGGCGATAACGGGGCGGGATTGGGTGCCAGCCATCAAACAGGCTGGACCGGGCTGGTGGCAAAACTGATTCAGCAGTTCGGTGAATATTACTTGCAGCGAAAAGCGCCCGGGCAGATTGAAGGAGAATACATAGAGGATTTGCAATAACCAAGGAGGTGTAAAGATGGAAAGAAGAGATTTTTTCAAGGCTGCGATTTGGGGTGGCGCCCTGGTGATGCTCGGCAATGGCGGTGCGCTGGCAAAAGACTACTATCCTGTTCAGGTGGATGAAACTCTGTGGCAGGGGATCAACCGCGTCAAGAATCCGGCGCAAGAAACCGGACTTGAAAAGCTGCATTCACCCGTAATAAAAGCCCCGGCAAAGGTAAAGGCCGGAGAAGTTTTTCCGGTTGAGGTCGCTATCGGCAAAATAGCGCATCCGATGGGGCCGACGCATTGGATCGAACATTTGCAGCTCAATATCGGAAATGAACCGGCTGGAAATGTCATTTTCCGCTCCCACGGCTATTTGAAGGCCGAGGTCAAATTCAACGTTTTGCCGGCAAATGAGCTGAAAGGCCAAACGGTTTCCCTGATTGCCGAGATAAAGTGCAATCTTCACGGTATCTGGCAGAACTACACCAACGTCGAGGTGGTTTAACACAAGGCGGGACTCGACGGACAGGGCCTGTGAAACTTCCGGACCGATTTTAGAGCTGATTAGCGAATAAAAGAACCCGAGTCCATCAGTTGAATCCCCCATTTTTTAGTCAATAACACAGTATTTTTAAAAAGAATCGAAGTTCACTAAAGCGGCGGGATTTAAACTTATCCAGGAAGGAAATCAAAAAATGAGAAAGCATAGATTTATGATCTTTTTGGCTATGGTTTTACTTCTTTTAGCGACGGGAGCTTTTGCCCTGGAGAAGTCAAAACAGGGCGCTGCCGGTGTGGTCGGCAACGTGGCGGAAAGCGGCCGTATTAATGCCTTTCGCGTAGACAACATCACCGGTTCCCGGGTGATAAATCTAGAGGGCGAACGCATCGGGACCATTAATAACCTGGTTATCGACATCGACACCGGAAGCATCGTTTATGCAGTCCTTGAATTCGGCGGGTTCATGGGTTTCGGCGACAAGTTTTTTGCCGTTCCATGGCAATCTTTGACAGCGGTTCCCGCTGAAGGGATATTCGTCCTCGATCAATCCAGAGCCAGGCTGGAAAAAGCCCCGGGTTTCGACAAGGCCGACTGGCCCGATATCGGCGACCGAGGTTGGCGCTCCGGCATCAACGCCTTCTATCTGCAACATGCGCCTTACAATCAGGCCTCTGCGGCTCCGCCGGCACCCCGGCAGCAGGCAACGGGTCACGGCTACCGACCCCATCCAATCTTCCCGAACGAAGTTTATACGAGCATCTGGGGAGACCCCTACGGGCAAATGTTCAACCCCGAGACAATCGGTACCGTTACCGGTGAAATTTTGAAGATCGAATATTATCAACAAATGTTGCTTTTGATCTTTACCAATGCCAAAAAATCCGTTCTGGTGGCCCTGGGACCAACCGGCTATTTCGAAAGTCAAAGAAAGCTCTTGGAACCCGGCCATACGGTAACGGTAACCGGTTCAAGGGTAATCGTGGACGATACCCCTTTTATGATTGCCGCCCGAATCAGAGAGGGAAACGAAGAATTGCAGTTGAGAGACAAAGAGGGGCATCCAATTTGGATGGCGTGGAAACAAACCAAATAAATAAGTGCGGAGCAACGCCCGAGAAAGCGGCGGTCCGCCTGCGGTTCCGCTAAGGCCATGCGAAGATTTCGCGGTTCAAACCTTCAAGGACGACATTTTCCCCGAAGCGCATTGCCAGCCCCTCTATCTTTATCTTGATCATCGGCCGCCTGCGATCCCGTTCTTTATCCTTATCCACGGGAACGTGTCGGCTCAGCAAACGATCACCTGTTTTCCCTGTGAATTCCAAAAATAGCCGATAGTGATTCCGGAGCAGGGTCAGCGGCCTTTGAACCCGGCACCCGGCCTGAGCCTGGGGCAAACCGGATGGCGCAAGAGGCCCAAAAAAGGATACAAGGCTTTTAGCCAAATATAAGGGTCCTGCGGAACAAAAATACAGTATTTACTCCATATATTTTCGATCCTAGTTAAATCATATTATTTTTATTAAAGGGCGTGGAGTGCCCGGAGAGGATAGATGCACGGTAAAAACCAAAGCGTAAAGGAAAAGCAGGCCGATAGGCGGCATTCGGCATCCTCAAAAAGGTCGGTGCTAAACGGAGAAGCGGGGCAGGGTGCGGAGTTGCTGCAAAATCTTGCCGCCCTGGATCGTGAGCGCCGATCGCCGGGTTGCCATCGCCAAGGTAAAAGCCCCGCGGATTCTGAAAGAGGCGGAAATCGAAAACCGCCAAAATCAGGACGCATCGAAAGTCCGCATCACCGCGGAGGGCGAAAAGCTCACCGTAGAAGCGCAGGCGCGGGCCGAAGCAGAGACGGAGCGTATTCGGCAGCAGGCGGAACCCAACATCGAACCCGCGATCAGTTTCATTCTCTCAGAGGTGCTGCCGTGATCGCAGAGATGGAAAAACTTTTCATTGCAGGCCCCAAACGGCTTGCACCCGCGATCCTGGCGAACCTCCAGTGTGTCGGGGTCGTGCAGATCGATCCACTGCTCACCGACCAGATCAACCCCTACCGGCTCAGCCAGGCAGAGGAAAGCCAACTCGAACGCTGGGATGCGGTAGCAGCCGCGGCGGATCATGCTTTGAAGCTTTGCGGACTGGAAGCGGATCCATCCGCAAACCCGTTCGCAGACGATTTAAAGGGGGCTGAGGCCGCCGCTTCAGCTGCTGAGCAGCGGGCTGCCGTTCTGGTGGAAACACAGGAGAGCCTCAGGCAAGAACTGGAGTTGATTGGACAGTACCGGCCGGTGGTAGAACTCCTGGCGAAAAACGTGCAGGGCCTCGACGAGAGCCCGTGGCTTACGGTTCTATCTTTTCTGGTAGACAGAGATGAAGAACTTTCATCATTGGCGCAGGAGCTTACATTAGCCCTAGATGATCGTTTTCTTCTGGTGCAAGGTCGGGTCAACGGTGCCATCGCTGCGGCAATTGTCGTGCTCAAGCGTGATGCCGAAGATGCCAAGGGGGTTTTGAGTCACCAGGGTCTTGGGGAACTCCCGCTTCCTGAAAAATATGGCGGCAAGAGCTTGGAAGAGACGGCTTCGCAATTTAGGGAACGCTCGCGACAGGTTCCTCAATCCCTGGCCTCGTCGGAGGAGGAGATGCGCCGCTACATGGAAAATTCGAATAACATGTTAAAAAGTTTATGGAATCGTGCGAAAGACGAATCTGGGCGTCTCCTGGCTCTCAGGAATATGGCAGCTGTGCGTTACGGCTTCGCACTGTTCGGGTGGGTACCGGCTCGACTCAAGCACCGAGTGGTGGCAGAAATGGACCGGTTCGACAGCCGGATACACTATGCATTTGAAAGGCCTGAGATACAACACGAAGCCGCGCGTGTTCCGGTCTTGCTCGAAAACCCCGCATGGATCAAACCTTTTGAATCCCTGATTTCTTTTTTGAACACACCAATGTACGGCAGCCGGGATCCGACGTGGGTCGTTGCTGTTTTCTTTCCGTTCTGGTTCGGTATGATCGTGGGGGATATTGGCTATGCTGCGGTGTTTGCAGGGGTGGCTTGGTATCTTTCGCGATATGTTCGGCGCAATCAGACCCTGAGCGTGGATTTTTTCAAAATGCGGCTTGCACCGGATCGGCTGGCCCAGGTGGTGTGCGCGCTGAAGCCGATGATTCTGTGGACGATGATCTGGGGTTTGCTGTACGGGGAATTCTTTGGCGATTTTCTCCAGCGGCTGCGTATTTTCGGCACGATGCAACATCCCGGCTGGATTCCGCTTCTGATTCCGCGCACCGACACGGTTGCCACGGCAAACGGGTTGATTTTGTTTTCCATCGGCTTCGGTGTTTATCAGGTACTGTACGGCTTTTATCTCAAAGCCGTGCGTACACACCGCTTTCTTGATAAAATGCACTTCTGGGAGGCAAGCGGCTACTTCGGTGGTGTCGCCGCTCTGGTTCTGTTCGCCTACGCATTTATGGCCAAAGACTACCGTTGGTGGCTCTTTGCCCCGATGGTTTTTGGTGCAGCCATATTTGTGCTCGGAATGCTCCTGGCAAAAGCCCCTTTAATGATGGCGGAGCTGCCGACCCAGGGCGGCCATATCATGAGTTACATTCGGATTTACGCTGTCGGTCTGGCCTCGGCGATCCTCGCCAACCTGGCGACCGACCTTGGCTTTTCTTTAGGCCATCTGCTGGGGATTGCCGGTTTTATCATCGGGATGATTGCGGGATTGTTAATCGGCCTTCTGCTGCATGCATTGCTTATCCTGCTGCTCACGGTGAGCCACTTTCTCCAGCCCATTCGGCTCATCTGGGTCGAGTTTTTTACCAAGTTTGATTTCTATTCGGTCAGCGGCAGACCGTATCACCCTTTTCAGTCGATCTGCAATTCTTCTTTATAGGGGAGCGGGAATCTCGGATATCGGACTTTCAAGGAGGAAAGGTAATGAAAATAAGGATCTTATTCATTTTGGTGTTTTTGTTGATGTGCATGTTGGCGTTCGCCGGGCAGGCTGCGGCGGCGGACGGCAATTCAAACAGCGGGCTGATAGCAGTGGGTATGGGTCTGGCCGTCGGGCTGAGCGCGCTCGGTACGGGTTTGGCCCAGGCGCGCATCGGCGCTGCGGGTCTGGGCAGCGCAGTCGAGAAACCCGAATCGCTGGGCCTGGCCCTTATTTTTCTTCTGCTTCCCGAAACGCTGGTCATCTTCGGCCTGGTCATTGCTTTTATTCTTTTCGGAAAACTGTAATGTCAAAACTGAATGACATTCTCCGGGAGGAGGCGCTTGCAGAGATCAACCAGATTCTGGACGATTCGGATTCCTGGGCTGGGACACTAATTGAAGAAGCCGAGAAAAAGGCTTACACACGCCTGGCGGTTCATCGGAAGAGAATCGAGTCCGAAATCCGTGCTGCAAAAAGCAGGGCGCAGGGCGCCGCCGAGCTTGCCATGGCCACTGCACGCATTCAGGCAAAGGGAAAGATCATTGCCTTGGTTCGTCAAAAGGCATTGAGTGCTATTGAAGAACTGGCCGGCAAGTCCGGCTACGGCAAGATTCTGCTGGCACTCGCAGATGAGGCGATCAAGGCGGTGGGCGCGGCGGAAGCCGTGGTCGTGAATCCAAACGATACCGCGATAATCAGCGACTGGGCAAAGCAAAAGCGGATAGAAGTCCGCACGGATCCGGAGCTGCATCTCGGGGTTCGGCTGGTGAGTCGCAACAGCAAAACCAGTGCGGAAAACAGCCTCCCGGAACGGCTCGACCGCTCATGGGACTTGCTGTCTGCTCGGGTAGCACAGATCCTCTGGAAGTGAGGTAGAAAACGTGACCGACGATTTCGGTTATCTGAACGCCCGCATCCGGGTGAGAAGCGCACGATTGCTGCCCGAGAGTTTTTTCCGGGAGGCACTGCGCCTTGGTTTTCCCGAGTTGCTCAAGGTCTTGGCCGAAAGCATCTACGGTGCCTATCTGGTCGGAGACGCGCTTGCCGATGTTGACCTCGCCGTAACGCTCCATTTAAATCGCACCATCGCAGACCTGCCTCGCCTGGTAGCGGGTCGAGCGCGCGAGGCCGTCAGTCTGCTTCTGATGCGGGCCGATCTTGCCAACCTGAAAACTATCCTGCGGGCAAAATCGGCAGGCTGGTCGGTCGAAGACATTCTTGGCCGGCTGGACGCCGGTGCACTTTCCCCGGCGATTTATCAGCTGCTGGCTGAGGCCCCGGATACCGCAACCATTGCGCAGCTGCTTTCGTTGCAGCAACATCCACTCGGCGGGGCCCTGCGTAAAGCGCTGCGGGTCGAACAGGAACCTTTGGCTCTGGAGGTTGCTTTGGACCGGGCCTTTTTCGCCGCGACGCTGCGCCGCGCCCGGGAGCTGGACCAGCCGTATCTGGCCGGTTTTCTGAGTGCAGAGATCGACGGATTAAACCTCGCCACCGGGGTCAAACTATCGACGATGGGCTTTGATGGACAGGCGACCGACTTCTTTCTGCAAGGAGGCCATTGGGTGGGATTTCCCCTCTTTCAGCGTCTGGCTTCCGGCGAGACGGTCGCACTCGAGGAACTGGCCGAGACGGATTTTGATTCGGTAACTGAATCAAGAGACCTAGCGGCGCTCGAACACCATTTGCGCTGTTTTTTGCTGGCTAAAGCCCATACGGGCGTAAAGGATGTGCTGGGGGCCGGTCTGGCCCTTGACTATATCCAGCGGAAAACATGGGAGGGAGGACGGATCCGGCTGATATCGCGGAGGGCCTATTACAACCTGTCGGCGGATGAACTGGAAAAGGAGGTGCTCTGTTATTGAAGATTGCGGTTTTGGCCGATTCCGAATCAGCGGCGGGATACCGACTTGCCGGCCTGGAAGTGATTATCGCTGAAGATACAGAGGCAGCCGCAAAGGCCCTGGTCCGCCTGGTGCAAGAGGATCTCTATGCGCTGATTGCGGTGCAGACGACATTGATCCCGGACCCTTACAGAATCGTCAAACGCGAAATGCGCGGTCGGGACCTTCCGATTTTGCTGCCGGTTCCGTCAATCGATTCGACTGTCGCAGACCGCGGCGAAAATGCAAAAGCATATTTGCGACGGCTGATTCTTGAGACTATCGGATACGAAATCCGGATAGCAGATTAACCATGTGTTCGAATGCGTGCTTGATACAGGAGGGAAAATGATCAGCGGGAGCGTGCGAAAGATTACCGGACCGGCGGTCATCGCAAAAGGCATGCTGGGTGCGCGCATGTACGACATTGTAAAAGTGGGCAACGAGAGACTGATCGGTGAGATCATCCGGTTGGACGGCGATACGGCGTTTGTGCAGGTATACGAAGA
>JARRJQ010000301.1:0-5915 GCA_037388985.1 Desulfobacterales bacterium
GAATGATTTCCAGGCCCTGATCCATTACCTGCAGGCGCAGATTCGCATAACTCGCCATAGGCTGGGCAATAAAATAATTTTGTAGCAGATGATCCAAAAACGATCTGATTTTCAAAATAAAGCCCTGGCGATAAATTTTCTGGTTGATCATTATTCGGCGAAATACAAAAATTTGGTCATTGTCGATAAAAACCGACTGCAACGGTGCGACTTCCACCTGAAAGCTTTTCTCATCCTGAGCTTCAGCTGCCGATTCGCGCGGCACATCTGCCTCGGATTCCGCCAGATGCGACTTTGCGACACGGTCCTTTTTGTCGGCCGGACTTTTGCCTGTTTCCATCGGTACCTCTGCCAAGACCGGAGCGCTGCTTAAACGGCTTTTCGCAACCGAAACGGTCGCCGGCGCTGGGCTTTTGGCTGTTTCACGTGGTTCCGGACCAGCTACATTCTGGGCCTGCGCAACGGTCACTTTTTCAAAGCGCTTTTCTTTCTGGCCGAGACGGTCTTTGGGCTTCTGCGTGCGCGTTAAGTCCAGGTACTTATCAGCAAATCCGGTTTGCCGTTTTTCTTCGACTTTGGGCACCGCCTTGACCCGTGCAGCGGTTATTTTATCGGTGTCCGTTGTTCGCAAGTGGTTAAATATGCGATTGGCTTGCTCCAGTTGGGTCACGACATTTTTGCGATCACCCGGCACGGATGCGTCGGCCTGCGCCAGGGGCGTTTGGAACGAACCGTCCGGGTTGTTCTGGAAATAGCCCAGGATATAGCTTTGCCGGGACAGATGTGAGATCGGTGAGCGGTTTTCCTCGGCAGATTCCGGATAGCCGCCGGATGGACTCATAAAAAAATTGTATTCGTCTATGGCACGGGCTTCCTCTTTTTCAACAAGCGTCTCAAGGAACCCTTCAATTTCGTCAAAAAGGGTATCGGCAAAAAATCCCAAGGTGGCCGCCTCTTCCTGTTGCAGGCCGCGATACGTCTGCAGAACAAAATAGCCCAGCGGAACAGAAAGGGTCACGCAGAATATGAGAAATACCAGTTGTAAACGTCTCATTTTTCGGGTTCCAGCCGATAGCCTTCGCCTCTGATGGTGGTTACGAAAGGCCTGTTTCCGATCAACTGCGAAATCTTTTTGCGCAACTTCAGCATATGAATGTCCACAGTTCGCGTTTCGATATTTGCGTCGGCATATTGCCATACCTCGGTGAGCAGTTCTTTTTTGGAGACGATCCGGTCCCGATAGCGGTGCAAGTAAGCAATGATGTCCATTTCTTTGCGAGTGAGTTCGGTGTTTTGATTTTGATATTCAGCCATCAGGTTTTTCCCGCAAAACAGCTTCCACCCTCACCATAACTTCCCTGAGTGAAAACGGTTTGCTGATATAATCATCGGCTCCGGCGTTAAAGCCGGTAACGATATCGTCCTCGGATCCCTTGGCAGTGATGATGATAATGCCCTGGCCGGGCTTTTTTTGACGAACGTCCCTGCAGATTGAAAACCCGTCGATGGTCGGCAGCATGACATCCAGCACAAGCAAATCAAAGGATTCATTGAGGCCGGCATCAAGACCCTGTCCACCATCTACCAGGCCTTTAACTTCATAACCGTTGTAAACCAGCACATCAATCAACCCCCGTAAAAGTGCCGGATCATCCTCAACGACCAGAATTCGTGCTTTGGGTGTTTTCATTTAACTCTCGCTCGTTCGGTAAAAAGGTTATTGCGCCTGTCAAACATTATATCACATCGCCCCGCTTGCAAAGTAAAAGTTATGTAAAACTTTCATCGGCTTTTTTTACATTTCTTTGAATTGTGTTTTCGTCGCGCCGGGTTAGAATTGAAGTAGTCGATAAGTGATTTTAAAACCATCATCCAGATGACGAAAGGAGGATCTTATGAAACCCTCGCGTTTAAAATCATTTTGCTTTATCATCGCTTTGATCGCCGCCACCGCAGCCGCAATGGCCTATTCCACCGGTGCCGCGAAATCATGGCTTGCCGGTTGGACCCCGCCGCTGCCCCAAACTCCCTCAGTGGATTCGGCACCGGTGACGCTAAGCGGACGACTGGTGCAAAACAAAGTGCTGCAGGGGTCTGACGGCAGAGTCAATCTGGCTTTAACCCTGCGAGCTTCAGATAGCTTTGGTTCAGACACCTTACCGCCGCCCAGTGTGGATATGGTTATCGTATTGGATCGCAGCGGCTCAATGAATGGGCCTAAAATCAGCGATGCGCGGCAGGCGGTATTAAACCTGTTATCCAGCCTTTCGGCCAAAGATCGCTTTGCTCTGGTTACCTATTCAGACGGGGTTCAGGTGGTTGCCGGCTTGCAGAGCGTAACCGCAGATCATCGGCAACGGCTTGAAGCCACTGTCCGCGGGGTGACCGCCGGCGGCGCAACCAACCTGGGCGCCGGTCTTATGGCCGGGATAAATGTGATTTTATCGGGGGCTGAAACGGGCAATGCCGCAAAGGTAATCCTGATTTCCGACGGACTCGCCAATAAGGGCATTACCGATATCACCCGGCTCAGCACCATGGCCGCAATTGCCGTGGAAAAGGAATTTGCGGTTAGCACCGTCGGAGTGGGAAACGACTTCAACGAGCAGCTGATGACCGCCATCGCCGATCGCGGTGCCGGCAATTACTATTATCTTGAAAATCCGATCGCATTTGCCGAAGTTTTCCAGAAGGAGTTCAGCTACACCAAAGCAACGCTTGCAACCAATGTGTCAATTTCTCTCCAGCTGAAAAATGGGATATCTCTGCTGGATGTTGCCGGATACCCCATCAACATTCAAAAAAATCGCGCCGTTTTTTATCCGGGAGATCTGCGCTGCGGTCAAACCCGTAAATTGTTTCTGACGCTGCAGGTGCCCACCGCCACAATCAAAAGTTTTGAAATCGAAGGAGTCAAGGTCAAATATCGCTTCAACGGCCAACCCATGGAAACCACCCTGGATGGCTCCTATAAAATTGCCTGCGTTGAAAATCCAGGAGAAGTTCGAGCGTCAATTGACAAAATATCCTGGGCTGAAAAAGTCATTCAGGAAGATTACAATCGACTCAAACAGGCAGTTGCCGGCGATATCAAAGCCGGCGAAAAGCAAAAAGCTCTGCAACGGATCCAAAGCTATTACAGCGAGCAGGAATCGATTAATGAAGCCGTTAAATCTGAAAAAGTGTCCCAAAATCTGGACCGCGATCTTAAAGGTCTGCAGCAAATAGTTGAGGAAACGTTTAAAGGCGCGCCGTCTGCCGTTGCCGAAAAACAAAAATTCAACGCAAAGGCCCTGCAGTATGAAGGGTACCAGGGGCGACGTTAAGGCACGCCATGGCTGCCACCCATATCGCAGTTTTGTGATTTCAGATGGGAGTTAAAAGATGTGAAATCCGAAGCACGAATATCGCCTGATCTAATAAAATGGGTCGAAACAAAAACGAATTTCCAAATGACCAAAATTCAAAACTTTAGAACATTCGAATTTATCGTTTTGAGACAAGGAGATAATTATGCCCATTTTATCACGCATTATTCAGCTATTTAAGGCCGACATCCACGGTGTGATGGATCAGCTTGAAGATCAGGGACTATTACTGAAACAGCACCTCAGAGATATGGAAGAATCCCTGGCTGAAAAGGAGATGAAATTCAAAAAAATGCGCTCCGCAATGGATCAGGCCCAGCTGGGTTATCAAAAGGGCCAAAAAGAAACCGGCAGTCTGGAGCAGGATCTGCAGGTCGCCATTAAAAAAGACAGAGACAATATTGCCCGCATGCTGATCAAAAAGCTTAAACCCTTAAGCCGCCTGCAATCAGAGCGCCGCAACCACATCGACAGAATGAATCATGAAATCGATCAGTTCAAAGCGTATATCGAGCAACAGCGAATACAGTATGAGCAGCTGCGCCAGAAAGCGACCGAATTTTTTTATCGTAAAGAAAAGCAAAAATGGGAACCGCTATGGCCTGCATCAGACTCCGGCCTTCGGCTTCACGAACTGAGCGAAGAAGAAGTTGAATTGGAGCTTCTGCAAAGGAAAGAGGAATTGAAAGGGGGTGTGGTATAATGAAAGTCTTTGCAAGGCCAATAAAATCGACCATCGTCTGGGGTTTGATCGGTGGACTTTTTTATATACCGTTATGCACCGGCTTGAGCTTTTTTGTGCTGTGGCCGGTCAATTGGCAATTGACGCTCTGGGCATTGCTGGCCGGATACGGGGTGTTTCTCACCCGCTGGTCTTCTACTTCTCTTCGGCGGATTGGTCTGCCTTTTTTGCTGCTTTTTAGCGCTGCCATTTTTATCCAATCTGCACCGGTTTTTTTACTTTCAGCAGTTGCCGCGCTGAGCTGGATTCGAAGCGGAATCTGTTTCAGCAAAAAGCCTGTTGCAAAGCGACTTGCTGCGGAAATCGCTTTGGGTTCAGCAACCGCTTTGCTGTTGGCCGGCGCGGCGCCGGGCGTTACCCCCACGTGGGCTTTGGGGGTGTTGATGTTTTTTCTCATTCAAGCCCTCTACTTTGTGCTATTAAACCCGGACGCTGATTCTGAAGTCAAAATTGAAGTCGATTCATTTGAAAAAGCTAGGATGGCAGCTGAAAATATACTGGACTCTGCTGAAAAAGAAATTATAATATAGGCGAATTAAATATTTTCTATCCCGCGCCTTAAATATGGCCGGAAAGTGCGCAAAAAGAAATGGTCGAAAAGAAATCCCGACATAGGCCGCCTCCGATTGGTTCCGGCCCAAATAAGCTGGAGATCGTTTTGAAATGTGATGTCGCCGGCACCGCCGAAGCCATCAGTGCCAGTCTGGCTGAAATTAAGGTTCCCGGCGTTCAAATCGATCTGATCCAGACGGGCATCGGCAGTGTTTCTAAATCCGATGTGCTGATGGCACGCACCGGCAGCAAACTGGTGCTCGGATTCAACGTGGGCATCACACCGAAGCTGGAGCAGGAAATTAAAGAGTTTGGCGTCGAGGTGCGTCTTTATGACACCATTTACAAATTAACCGAAGACATGCGTCAGATTGCCCAGAGTCTTATCGTCAAGGAACCCCAAGAAAAAATTACCGGCAAAGCCCGGATCATTGCCACCTTTAAAGCCAGCCACAAAGGGATGATCATCGGTTGTGAGGTATACGAAGGTTCCATTGAAATGGGCAAAGATTTTCGGGTCATCACTGCGATGGGGCCGGCATATTTCGGAAAAATTACATCGCTGCAGATCGAAAGGCAACGTGTTAAGGCGGGCAAACCGGGACAGCAAGTCGGAATCCAGCTTGAGGGTTGGAATAAAGCCAAAATCGGTGATCTGGTGGAATGTTATGAGAGCCTGCCGCAAAAAGGCAGTCGGCCGTGGCAACCGAGCAGCGGTGTCATACGATTCGTATCATCATAGTGTCATGCCAGACAAATATGCCACAAAAAGCATAAGAACTATGGTTTCAGGTGTCAGGTGTCAGGAAAGCCTTTGTTCGCTGCCAAGCTTTGCGTTGTCTGAATGATCCCCATTAATTTTTTCGTATCTTAAAAACTGCCTGCACGGAGGCAGCCGCTATATGCGGCAAAGACCCGACACCTGAAACCTGACACCTAAAATGAGACTAATTGACGTCTAGATTTTGTGCTTTTTATTCTAAATTTAATCAACTTTATTTTAAAAAGAGGTGACGGATGGCCGTTAACTTCATTTATATGACCGCCGGCAGCAAAGCCGAAGCCCAAAAAATCGGCACCGCCCTGGTGGAAGGTCGGCTGGCGGCATGCGTGAATATTTTGGACAACATGCAGTCCATTTATCGATGGGAAGAAAAAATCCAGCAGGACACCGAAGTGGTTATAATCGCCAAAACCACCGACAATCTTGTTAGTGCGCTTATTGATCGAGTTAAATCGCTGCATAGTTACGA